>JALSOY010000132.1 GCA_026986235.1 Caldifarciminota bacterium | reverse complement strand
ATACGGTGGGAGATCCTTTCAAGGATACGGCAGGACCCTCGCTCAACATTCTGCTGAAGTTGATGGCCATCGTATCTCTGGTTTTCGCCCCCTTCATCGTCTGGCTCAGAGGAATTGTGTTTTAGATCTCATCCCCCTGTGTCCCCCCTAAAGGGGATCATCGTTTCCCAAAATCCCCTTTGCTAAAAGGGGGATACAGGGGGATTGAAATTTAAGTGGAATACATCCCCCTTAGTCCCCCTTCTTGCGAAGGGGGATCCTGGATTCCAAAATCCCCCCGGAGAAGGAGAATACCTCTCTCCCAAAATCCCCCTGAAGAATGGGGGATTCCTCCTCTCAAAGTCCCCCTTGGTGAAGGGGGGCCTCCTCTCAAAGTCCCCCTTGGTGAAGGGGGATACAGGGGGATTGAAATTTCAAAAATTTTATTTAAGGCAAAATTTGACAATGATTTACAAATACTGTAAAGTTCCCTGTGGAGGAAAACATGAAAAAATTACTATCAATCTTCATCCCTCTGCTTATAGTTGGTCTCATTGCTATGAGTAGTTGTACAAAGAAAGATGAGATTAAAACGGCAACGGTTTCAATCAACCTTCCAGACGGGGGCGCAAGGGCCTTGATAGCAAGCGTTACTCTCAGGGTTACAGCGCCCAATTACGGGGGTTTTGAACAGACCAGGTCCGTAACACCCACGACTGTTGTGGTCACTTTTGAGGTTCAGCTCACAGGAGACAATACCTACACCTTTTTTGTTACAGCGAGAGATTCAGGTGGAACCATTCTCTACTGGGGCAGGGTGGAGGCAGATGTAAATACAGCACGGAGTCTTGAAATTAACATCGAACCTGCAGCTCAGGGGGCGGCAAATCACATAAAAATCTTTAGAGATTACCTGCCCTGGGAATCAACTGCAATGGATTCCATGCTTGCTTCACAGGGTTACACGGTGGGAACCGGGGAAAATCAGTACGAAATTTTTGGCTCTTCAGATTTTGACACCGTAACTCTCAGGGCTGGCACGGACCTTGTTATTATTGTGAACGACCAGGACCAGAATTTTTACAACAGATATGCTCAAAACATGCAGAAATTCAACAATTTCGTTCAGAGAGGCGGGGTAATTTTCTGGGAAGCCTGCGATCGTGGATGGAACAACGGTTCTATCCTGGATGCGGGTGTTACACTGCCTGGTGGCGTAACCGTCGATTCTACATACATTTACGACAACTATAATCTCATATATAACTCCAATTATGAGCTCGTTCAGGGATTGCCGGACACACTCTACGGAACCTACGCAAGCCATGAGACATTTACAAATCTACCTGAGAACTCACAAATCTTTACCCTCAACATGGAAGAAAGGAAGCCAACACTGATTCTTTACAACTATGGACTCGGCTGGCTGATGGTAACGGGGCAACCGCTCGAGTACACCTACGATAGACTACCCGAGCAGACAACGGGACTTCTGCTCTCACGGGTTGTCAACTTCATCCTTGGAAATCAGGGCGGAAACGAAACATTCACAAGTCACACATCCCACTCATCCCCAAGAACATCAGCCGAATAGAAGAGCATAAAATTTTGAAAATCCGACTGAGGGGCTTTTCCCTGCGGGAAAAGCCCCTCAGTCGGAAATAAAGCTAACTTAACCGTTAGAAACCTGAAAAAGTTGATCAATCAAATCTCATCCACCGGGTCCTCTCTTTATAAAATCAAGCAGGATTTTTTTGTGGTCGAAGGCCATTTTGTCCAGTGGAAGTTCCTCAAGTTTAAATACATAAGCTCTCCTTGCATCATCTCTCCCAACAGGTTCTCCCTCCGCCTCACATGTGAACACCACTGAGAGTGTGTGTCTTCTTGGATCCCTCGATGGATCAGAATAGACATGGAACTGCCTGACATTCTTCACTTCAAGACCGGTCTCCTCCTTTACCTCTCTCACAACCGCCTCCTCTGCGCTTTCACCGTATTCAACAAAACCACCGGGAAGGGCAAATCCATAAGGTGGATACTTCCTCTCGATCAACACTACTCCCCTGAACCTCTCCCCGTCAAATACCTGAATTATGGCGTCAACGGCGACAAAAGGGGTCCTCAGATCCATCTTATCAACCCCCAACTCCTTTGACATCTCAACGATTTTCCTGATCAGGCTCGTGGTTGAGTAACCTTCCTTCAGAGGAGCACGGATCACCACACCTCCCCTATTCTCCACCACTTCCCTTCCCACGATCTGATCAAGCTCGTAATCTGCACCTTTAACGAGCACATCAGGCTGAATAAACTCGATAAGTCTCTGTGGTGTATCCTCCTCAAAAGGTACCACAAAATCCACCACATCAAGGTGGGATAGGACAAACATCCTGTCTTCGAGAGTGTTAATCGGTCTTGCAGGGCCCTTTATTCTCCTGACAGACTCATCTGTATTTATACCCACTACAAGGACATCTCCAAGTGACCTGGCATATACAAGGTATTCCACATGCCCCCTGTGAAGGATGTCGAAGACCCCGTTTGTAAAAACGACCTTCCCACCTTTTCTCCGAATCGCCTCAATCTTTTCCCTGACTTCTTCCCAGACTTTCATTTTTTCCATCTCTTCAGAGCCTCACCGGCCCACGGATACCTCGTCGAAAGTATCCTGAGGGCGAGAAGAATGGCATTGATCATACCGTGTTTACCTATCGCCATGGTTGCAACGGGAACACCCCGGGGCATCTGCACCATGGAATAAAGGGCATCCTGACCGTTCAAAGGTCCTGTGTCCCGTGGCACTCCGATGACGGGTAAATCAGTTAAACCTGCAATCACCCCGGGAAGGTGGGCGGCAAGCCCGGCAACTGCAATGATAACCTCAAACCCCTTTATACTTTTGATATAATCCATCAACTCTGGCAGGTTACGATGAGCCGAGATAATTCTGAACTCGTAGGGAATTGACAGTCTGTCCAGGATATCGAGTCCTGACCTGACAAACTCCTCATCCGATTCGCTACCGGCAATAATAAGGATCTTCCTGGTCCATTTCTCGCCTATATCTCGCCTGTAATAAATCCCCTCAAAATCTATCCTTTCTATCCCATCATAAGCGTTCTTCATAGCTT
>JALSOY010000131.1 GCA_026986235.1 Caldifarciminota bacterium | reverse complement strand
AAACTGGTTTTTAAATGAACTTAAGCTATTTAACGAATCTTTCGGGGCACTTCTGAGTCTCAGGAAGTGGCGTATCCTCTCTATCATTGCTATTTTAACTGTTACCTCTGTGTCCCTACATCTTCTCATGGTTCCGGCAATTTTTTACGGAATTGGAGTAAAGGTACCGGTTCTGAAGGCAATAACCCTCCACATACTAACGCAAATTCTCTTTATTTACAGTCCCACACCGGGGGCATCCGGAGTTATGGAACTCGGAGGAGCCTTTGTCTTCTCAAGTATCTGCCCCAAACATCTAATAGGGATCTTTACCGCTATATGGAGGTTTTTCACCTATTACCTGAGTGCCTTTCTGGGCGGTATCCTCACGGTGAAAAACTTCAGCTTCCTGGTAAGAGAATACGAAAAGACCCATGATAGTATTTGAAAACTTCAGAATATTTAAACATCATACGGTTTCCTCAACAAACGATGTTGCGTTTGATCTTATAACCGGGACGAATTTGCCCCTGGTCGTTGTCGTCGCAGAGGAGCAGACAAAAGGGCGTGGTAGAGCCGGACACAGGTGGGACTCAAGGCCCGGTGGCCTTTACTTCTCAATTGCTATGCCTTCAAGGGGACTCCTGGAAGATTCCCGCCTGATCGTTTACTCCTCTCTTCCGGTGGCCGAAGTGCTCCATGACCTGGGACTCACACCAAGGATTAAACTCCCAAACGATATTTACATCGGTGATAAAAAAATCTCGGGTGTTCTCGGAGAAAGAAAATCAGAGTACCTGATCGTTGGAATTGGCATAAATGTAAATCAGGGGGAGTTCCCCGCTGAAATTCCCGCAACATCCCTTTTCATTGAAACAGGTAAAACTTTCGATCGTGACGATATACTTTATAATTTCCTCCACAAGTTCAGAATTCTCATGGAATCGCCCGAATCCCATTTTGAAAGGTGGATTCGCTTTGTGAGTGCTCTCAACAAACGGGTATCTTTCACTTATCGGAACACGAAGATAACAGGCATTGTGGAACACATTGATCGAGAACTTAACCTCTATGTCGATGGCCGTAAATTTAATATCTACGAAATTTTCGGGTTGACAGAACCATGATACTCGTCGCTGACCTCGGAAATTCTGCAGTAAAAATAGGTCTCTTTGAAAACGGCAAACTGGTTTTAAAGGAAACTGTTGATGTAAAAAAAATCGATGAAATCGATCTTGAAAAGATGATCAACAGAAATGAATTAGAAGGAGCTATATTTTCATCGGTGGTTCCTGAAAAGGATGAGGATCTTTACGCAAGAATTTCGAAAGTTACCGGCCATATAATAAAGCTCACATACGCCAACGCAGGGATTCGAATAATGTATAAAAATCCTGCCCAGCTCGGTGCCGACAGAATTGCACATGCACACTTTGTGAAACATTATGTAAAAGTGGATTCAATCGTCATTGATATCGGAACCGCCCTGACGGTGGATGCCATTCTTGGAGACGGAACATTCCTTGGTGGTGCAATACTGGCTGCGCCAGCCACAATCCTTGAGGCACTCGTGTCCAGAACATCCAGATTAAAAAGGATTGAGCTCGATCTCTGGCCTTCAAGTTTTATAGGGAAAAGCACTGAAGAATGCCTGAAAATTGGACTTCTCTACGGTACCGTCGGTGCAATTTCTCACATCGCAAAAAACATCGAAATGGAAAAGGGAAGGGTGTTTAAAAAACTCCTGACCGGCAGGGGCGGAAAATTCTTTGAGGAAAAACTCATTGATTTTCATTATAATCCAGATCTGAATCTTTATGGTTTATTTGCAGCCTTTAACGATATAAAACGGAGATAATACCATGAAAGATCTTGATATGCCACCCGGTGCCATATCCGTGCTTGACCGTGGGTTTATTGCCCTCATGGACCACATGGGGGATGATACAACGATCGTAAACGCTGCCCGCGTGAGTTTTGGCAAAAGAGTTGAAAAAATGTCTGAGCGCGATGAAAGGCTCATACGGTATCTTCTTAAAAACCGGCATACCTCCCCCTTTGAACATGTCCAGTTTCAATTCCATGTCAAGTGCCCACTTTTTGTCAGAAGTCAGTGGCACAGACACAGAACCTGGAGTTACAATGAAATCAGCTCAAGGTACACCGAGGTCAAAGAGGAGTTCTATGTCCCCACGATGTTCAGGCGTCAATCACCATCAAACAAACAGGCATCAGTGGAGGAACCTGCTGACGAGGTGTGTTTCAATGTGTATCGTAACGAAAAAACAGGCACTGAAGAAGCCTACATCGAGAGCTGTAAACTCGCCGTAAAACAGTACAGAGAGCTCCTTAAGGCCGGGGTTGCAAGGGAACTTGCAAGGGCCGTACTACCACAGGCAATGTATACCCAGTTCTACGCCACTGTTGACCTCCACAACCTCCTCCACTTCGTGGAACTCAGAATACACCCCCATGCACAGTGGGAGATTCAGCAGTACGCAAGGGCTATCCTGAAGTTGATAAAACCCATCGTACCGGTTACAGTAAAAATCTGGAGTGAAATCAAGGGAGTGGAGGTGAAATGATGAAAAAATTCCTGATCTTTTTAACCCTCCTTTCATCGGGATGGGCAAAGACCGTTGTAGTGCAGATTGATACCCTTAAGTACACTGTCGATCTCGACTCCCTCGGAGACGACACCTCCCTGATATTAATTGCAAAAAACCTGAATCTCCCCGAGAAAGCACACTACAGATTTATAGGAAGTGATGGATACCATCCTGAGAAGGATGTACCTTACAAACTCTTAAAGTACGGATACATAGAAAGTAAAACCGGAAATCTTCACTGGAGTGAACTTTCAAACCTTACGAAATGCTATAATGTAAGGGATGTGGTGAAAATTCTCGTTATCCCCGAAAACGATCAAACAGAAAAGAGGCGGTAAAGGGAGAATCCCTTTTCAAAAGCAAGTTTTACAAGACGAAAATCCCCTTTCCCAAAAAGGGGGATGACCGCCGCTTAACTTTCAATCCCCCTGTTTCCCCCTTCACCAAGGGGGACTTTGAGATGAGGAATGGCCCTTCACCAAGGGGGACTTTGAGAGGAGGAATCCACCTTCGCAAGAAGGTGGATCCAT
>JALSOY010000130.1 GCA_026986235.1 Caldifarciminota bacterium | reverse complement strand
GGGAACTGGAAGCTGAGGCCAACGGAATCCCAGTCGTCGTCACCAAGAGGGATCTGAGTTCCGGTTGATGTAATGTCAATCCACTGGAAAGCAGGGCCGCCCTGGAAGTCGGAGTCCACGAATGTGTAGCCGAAGCCGTCGGGTCCGCCTGAGTGGGCGTTTGTGACCACATGAACCGTGTTGGAGGGGTCAGACTCGTGTACAGGTACTTCGTTGTCGTAAGCCGTGACATAAATGTTATGGGTTCCGGGAGTCACTTCTATGGTATCTACCTGGGGCATGCCAGGTGTCGTAGTAGAATATGTATAGGCCAGAGTTCCATCGACATAGATATTTATTCCCGCAAGGTCGTCCAGGGGGGTGCCATCTGACTGTGTGGCTGGATTGATCCATGTGAGTTCAACATGGCTGTCATCCACGACATTAACAATCAGATTTTGCGGGGGTGCCGGGTAGGGTGAACCACCTGCGTACCAGCTTACCTGAACGAAGCTACTCGCTGAGTCGTTGATATCCACTGCTCTAACGAAATAGGTATAAAGCGTACCATCTGTAAGTCCGTTATCGGTGTATGTTTCCACGCCTGCGGCAACAGTTGCAATGAGAGTTGAGTCTTTGGAGCCAGAAGTCCTCCAGATTTCTATGTTGAAGTTGGTAAGAGTGTCACCACCAACATAGTGCGTGGGATCATTCCATGTGAGCGTAATATTATCTGGAGTGGTGTAGTCGGAATATGCATGAAGATTTGAAGGTGGTCTGGGATCCAGGGAGTCGCCGGCCTCCGTTACAAACATTCCTACAACGACATCCGGGTTCCCCTGTACAACCTCGAAAAGGGCACCCATGGAGGAGTTCCAATCTGAACTGAAAGCAAGTCCACCAGCATAGCCATCGGGAGAAGAGTAGGTCACAGGAAATCCAATTCCTGTGTATGTTCCGGTTCTCGGGTCAAACTGGTAGATGTAGTTATATCCGTTGGATCCGTTGTCCTCCTGCGCAGCTATCCAGAGCCAGGGGCCGTCCGGGGAGACATCGTCCCAGGCCATTCCGTAGATACTGTAACTGTTTGAATATACATTTATCACATTACCATTCCTGTCGAACTCGTAAATGGAACTGCTGAAATTGGCTGTCCAGAAGTGATCTGTGACAGGATCGTAGGCAAGTGCCCTGTTAGGATTCTCAGGTCCTGTAAGCTGCCCCACTTCCTGACCGGTGGCAGGATCTATCTGGGATATTATTGTGCTTGCACTTCCGTAAAGGTACTGGCCGTCCCAGGCGAGGTCCCTCAGTCCCCATCCTGTTGCGTGTGAGGGCTGATCGTAGGATGCGATGAGATTCCCCTGAGCGTCAAACTTGTATAGCTTGTTAGGATCGCTACCGGAGTTTGCTCCTGTTATCCAGAAATACATCCCGTCAAATTCCACCCCTAAAATCTGGTTGTCATTCACCTGTACCTCAGGCGAGAAACAGAAGACAGAATCACCTAAGTTCTGCTTGCTACCCGTTTTTGCCGGCGCATAAGGCACATTTCCCGGATTTGCATCCTCGAGAGATATCTTGTGGATCTCCACCCCGTTACCGGGTGTGTCCACTGCCATTACGGTACCTATAAACATGAGTACCGTTACAACTACCAACACTTTACGGTACATACCAACCTCCTTGTTTGTTAATAGGATTTTAACGAAAACTGCACTAATCGTCAACATTTCATAGTAGGGTGTTCGAAAAGTATTTTTCTTTTTCAACTTAATTTGCAGATAGAGATGATTTTTCGGTTATCGTCCCCCTTGAGTCACCTTGCTGAGGGAGAAGAATCTCAAAAATCCCCCTTGGTGAAGGGGGACTTAGGGGGATTGAAAAAGCGGAAACCATTCCCCTTTAGTTCCCCTTCTGAAGGAGGGGGATTTTTGTCTCGTAAAATCCCCCTTGATGAAGGGGACTTGTCGTCTTCCAAAATCCCCCTTGGTGAAGGGGGAAACAGGGGGATTGCATTTTTAGCCGTATGGATCCCCTTTTGTCCTCCCTCTTGTGAAGGGAGATCTGGGTTTCTAAAGTTCCCCTTTGGAAAAGGGATTTTTAAAGCCCCTGTGGCAAAAGGGGAACTTTTCGAACACTCTTCCCGCTTACTTGACTTGGAGCAGAAGATTTTCCATAATTGATACATGAAGTTCGATCCTTCTCTCCTTTATCGGGACGAGTTAACCAACATTTTCAACCGCAGATTTTTGAAGGACAGGGTTCCCTCCATGCTCCTTGAATTTCATAAAAAGAGAAAACCTTATTCCGTTTTGTTTCTTGACATTGACAAATTCAAAGAGATAAACGACACATGGGGACACTCGGCAGGAGATCAGGCATTGATTGAATTTACGAATATATTAAAAAAATCCATCCGTAAAAAGGACATTCTCATAAGGTACGCAGGTGACGAGTTCATAATAATTCTACCCGGAACATCAAAAGCCAGGGCCGAAGAAGTTGCAGGCAGGATTCTAAAAAACCTGAGCTCACCCAGAAACTGGATAACAAGGAAGTTTATGAGGAAAAGCAGTATAGGAATTGCAGTATTTCCAGAAGATGCAGAGACCTTCACGCAGCTCATCGAAATCGCCGATTCACGCATGTACTGCGCCAAAAAACACGGCTCCGGTATCGCATGTCATTCGGATATCGTACCCGGATCAGAAGTATTTAACCTTGAGGTCAACATCGTGGGCCGCGAGCCCGTTCTGAGTGAACTCCTTCAACTTCTTCAGATCTCCCGAAAAGGCAGGTTTTTTAATGTCCTCCTCGAAGGACCCCTGGGATCAGGGAAAAGAGAGCTCATGGAAATCCTGCTGGGCCATGTCCCCGACTCAATAACTATTTCACTGACAACCACTCCAACACATGAACTTGAAGGCTACATTGCATTCAGAAACTTTCTCGAAAGACTCATCAGGGTTAATCAGAACAAATTTTCAAATTTGATCAGCAGATATTCACGCCTGAAAAGGCAGAGTATCATGAATTTCCTCGAATCCCTCACTGTGAAAAGTGGTGACCTCCTGGTTGACTTTGCCACAAAGCTTATCACCCAGCTTGCCCTTGAGAACCACATTTTTCTCACATTCCCAAATATCGAA
>JALSOY010000129.1 GCA_026986235.1 Caldifarciminota bacterium | reverse complement strand
TATTACGCACCTGTGAAGGTCAGAAAGTACGCAGAGGAGAAGGGAGTAATACTTGTATTTTCTTACGAGCTGCCACTTGCCTGAAGCCCTTTTCACTACCCATCTTCAAAGTTTTTAAAACCCGGATATAACACTTGTGTGCTCTTTTAAAGGTGGATTTTCCGCGGTTTAGACAATTCAATTTTTCTGAATTAAAATTCTTTCAATGTTCTTCGAGGGATTTGAAGAAAAACTCAGTAAGTGTGTCCACTGTGGGATGTGTCTTTCAGTATGTCCTACCTATCGAATTTTCGGTTTTGAAACAGATTCTCCTCGGGGCAGAATAACTCTTATCCAGGCACTAAACGATGGCAGAATAAAGTTAAACGAAGAATTCGTTAAACACATCGATAGATGCCTGGACTGCAGGGCCTGCCAAACTGCATGTCCCTCGGGGGTGGAATACGGTCTCATTGTAGAAGAAGCCAAGACCTACATTTACCTAAAAAACCCACCGAATATACTTATAAGGACTCTTAAAAACATAGTTATGAGGTTCGTAATACCAAAAAGATGGGTCTTACGCACCCTGACATTCCTCCTTTACATATACCAGAAGAGTCGCCTGAACCGAATTGTAAGGTTTGTTTTACCATCCGGCCTGAAAAAACTTGAAAAAATGTTGCCTCCACTTCCTTCTCCTCGTGAATACAGGTATTTCGTCAAGGATAAGGTTTATAAAGCTAAAGGTCAGAAGCGGGGAAGAGTTTACTTTTTTGCAGGTTGTGTCCAGGACTCCTTTTTCCCATATGTAAACAGAGCAACCATCGAAGTCCTGACGCATAACGGATATGAAGTGGTCGTTCCGTCAGGTCAAACCTGCTGTGGCGCAGTTCACATGCACGGGGGAGACCCTGAGTATGCAAAGGTGGTGGCGAAGAAAAATATGGAAGCGTTCAGAGAGGATATACCAATAATAGTGAATGCAGCTGGTTGTGGTGCCTTCCTCAAAGAGTATAACCGTCTTTTTGGAGAAGAGGAAACCAGAGAATGGAGAAGAAGGATTAAAGATGTAAACGAATTTCTTGTCGAAAATGGCTTCGTTAAACCAGAGGGCGTGGTAAGATTGAAAATAACCTATCAGGATCCGTGCCACCTCGCTCACGCACAGGGGATAAGAAAACAACCGAGAGAAATCTTAAAAACCATTCCTGGCCTCGATTTTACAGAGATGAAACACCCGGACTACTGCTGTGGAAGCGCAGGTATTTATAACATTGTGCATCACGACATTTCCACTAAAATTTTAAACGAAAAACTGAAGGATATTGAATCCACAGGGGCAGATCATGTGGTAACGGCAAATACAGGATGCCAGATTCAACTGACATACGGGACAGGCAGAAGAGTTTTTCATATCATGGAACTTCTTGCTGAAGCTTACAAAAATGGTAAAAGATGAAATTCCTGATTCTAATTTTCCTTTCATGTCTGACCTGTCACAGTGGTATTGAAAATATAAGTAAAAGTCACAATTTCTCGTGCACTGCCTGCCACAACGGAAATTCCACGGCAAGAAGTTTGCCGAAGGCTCATACAGGATTGATAAGAAATCCTTCTTCTCCAGAGTTTGTAGATGTAAAGTGCGGGAAATGCCACGAAAAAGAGGTTGAAAAATTAAAAAATTCCCTTCACTCCACCGTGGCGAAACTGATCGCCATTACAAGGTTCATCTTTGGCGCTCAGAAAACTCCGGAGTATCTTTACGGAGCCATAGAGAGCAAAACCCTGAGTCTTATTCCAGAGCCAACGGATCATCCCGAATCTCCTGCTTCAATCGTTGACGATCTCTTGAGGAGGAAGTGCTTGAGATGCCATGTTAATACGGAAGGAGTCAAGGCTCCCGGATTTTACAGAGCCTCGGGCTGCGCCGCCTGCCATGTCTTTTACGACAACGACGGAATTTACAAAGGGAAAGACAGAATAATGAGAGGAAGGATCGGTTACGCTGCATATCATAGATTCACGAAAGATGTACCGGACATTCAGTGTATGCATTGCCATAATGGTAACAGAGTGGGAGCCGACTATCACGGCCTTTTCGAGCATGACTACGACAAGTCTTACAGATCCCCTTATCCATCCAGGGTCGTTTATGGCATTGATTTCCACTATTTGAGAGAAGATCTGCATGCCAGATCCGGATTACAGTGTGTTGACTGCCATAAAGGTGTAATGGAGGATAAAAAGGTTAAATGTGAGTCGTGTCATGGCGGATTTGAATCTGAAATTGACCTGAATTTTGTAGATTTAAAGCAGGGAAAGCCCTATATCACTCTGAGGACCGGGAGAAAACTCCGGGTTCCTGAATTCAAAAAGGATGCTCCAGGGCATGACAGAAAACACCATAAAGTGGCATGTTCGCTATGCCACGCATCGTGGGCTTATGGAGACTACGGGCTTCACCTCGTCCGCATAGACATACCGGATTACTATCCATGGAAAAGGTTGATCTTACAGGCAGATCCCCCTGTTACAGAATTTCTGAAAGATCAGCTGGAAAAGCCCTTTAAGGAATGGGAAAAACCGAAAATGAAGGATTTCATCGATGGAAAGATTAAAAGAGGACTTTGGCTTTCCGGATGGAGTCTCAGAAGGTGGGAGATTATACCAATGGGGGTTAAAGGGGAAAAGTATGCAGCCCTCAGACCAATGTACCAGTTTTTCATCTCTTATGTTGACAGCGAAGGTTATGTGATAATGGACAGTGAAAAACCTCTCAGAGGTGACGGAAAAATCTGGGGTTCAGTTGCATACACACCCCATACAACGGGAAGAGGAAGAGAATGTTTCTCGTGTCATGGCTCTCCCGAAGCCCTTGGACTCGGCTACAGACTGAACAAAAACCACTCACCGGATGTTGTTATTGACAGCATAACTATTCTCCCACCTCCAGTTTTTCCTGAAACGAGATTGCTAAATAGAAAAGAGGTCAAAAAACTACTAAATCCAGTGTCAAACATAATTTTCCGAAAGGACGAAAATCCCGGCCGGGGGTGAGGATGTTCGAAAAGTATTTTTCTTAATTTGCAGATAGAGTTGATTTTACGGTTATCATCCCTTTTTAGTCTTTTTCCCCCAACGAATAGGGG
>JALSOY010000128.1 GCA_026986235.1 Caldifarciminota bacterium | reverse complement strand
GAAGGTTTTAAACCGCACATAGTGGCAGAAAATCACACTATTGAAGGACTTGTTGATGCAATGATAGAGTATCTTAAAACCGAAGGAATTTAGGAGGTTAGATATGTCACTTGAATTTGTGAAAAGAATGAAGAAGAGACCAAGAAGATTGAGGGGATCTCGCAATATAAGGAGAATGGTGAGAGAGACCTCTCTATCGGTCGATGACCTCATTTATCCAATATTTGTTCGATACGGAGAGCACATAAGGGAAGAAATTCCATCCATGCCAGGAGTTTTCAGATTCACACTCGACGAACTGCAGGGTGAAATAGAAGAGGTGAAAGAGCTTGGAATCCCTGCAGTTATCCTTTTTGGAATTCCCGAGTATAAAGACGACGAGGCAACGAGTGCATTTGAGGAAAACGGTATCGTACAAGAAGCGATCAGAATAGTAAAAAAGACTGCACCGGAGCTATTTGTTATAACTGACGTTTGCATGTGTCAATACACGACGCTGGGGCATTGCGGCCTTGTAAAGGATGGCAAGGTACTGAACGACGAGAGTCTTGAAGTGCTTGCGAAAATAGCCGTCTCACATGCAAAGGCAGGCGCGGATATGGTTGCACCCAGTGCCATGATGGATGGCCAGGTTGGGGCTATAAGGGAGGCACTGGATAAAGAGGGCTTCACCGATATACCTATAATGGGATATTCGGCCAAATATGCGTCGGCTTTTTACGGCCCCTTCCGTGATGCTGCCGAATCAGCCCCTCAGTTTGGAGACAGGTCAACCTATCAGATGGATCCTCCAAACTGGCGCGAAGCTATGAGGGAGATTGAGCTGGATATAGAAGAGGGAGCAGATATTGTTATGGTGAAACCTGCTCTCCCCTATCTGGATATAATTGCGAGGGCACGAGAGAGGTTTGATTATCCCATTGCTGCCTACAATGTGAGTGGAGAGTATTCCCTGATCAAGGCTGCTGCTCTCAAGGGATGGATAGACGAGAAGAGGGTGGTACTTGAGGTATTAACAGCGATAAAGAGAGCTGGAGCTGACTTAATTCTGACATATTTCGCAAAGGATGTAGCCAGGTGGATAGGATAGTGCCACATACTTTACCTCCTGATTTTATTGTGGAAGGGGCGACGCCGCCTCTGGCGGCGTCGCCCCATCACAAATCAGGAAAACCGAACATTTTGAGGTTATAAAACATCATGAAGATCGGGTACGAAATATCCACTAAATTTAAAAGTTTCCATTCAGGAGAAGGAGGAGTAAGAGGGACGATAAATATTTTTGGGATCCCCCTGTATCCCCCTTTTCCAAAGGGGGATTTGGGACATCTTATATGGAACTATATATATGGCTCTAAAATTCCCCCTTCGCAAGAAGGGGGACAAAGGGGGATGCTCTCCTCTTTCTCAATCCCCCTTACTCCCCCTTCTCCAAGGGGGACTTTTAAAGGAAAACCATGTTTCATTCTTACACAATCCCTCAATGGGAGAATGGATAATAGATCTCCCCTCTCCATAGATATAGTTGAAGAAAAGAGCCCACCCAATCCCCTTTCGTTAGAAGGGGGAACTAAAGGAGGTTGTTATGAGTCTTGAAGAAAAGCTCATCCATAACCGTTTTGTGTTCTCCCGGAAGCCAGTTATGATCTACTGGGAGATGACTCAGGCATGTGACCTTGCTTGCAAACACTGTAGAGCTGAGGCAATACCCGACCGACATCCCCTGGAACTCACGACCGATGAGGGGAAAAAGCTCCTTTCACAGTTAAGGGAGTTTGGTGACCCATCACCCCACCTCGTGATGACAGGTGGTGATGCTCTCAAGAGACCCGATCTTTTCGAACTTATTGAATACGGTGTTTCAATTGGACTGAAAATCTCTGTCGCTCCAAGTGCCACCAACCATCTAACCCCTGATGTTATTAAACGCTTCAAAGACCTTGGTGTTCTCAGTTTGTCCCTGAGTCTGGATGGCTCCACAAAAGAAAAGCATGATGAATTTAGAGGTGTGGATGGTGTTTATGATATGACAATCAGGGCAGCCGAGGAGATCAAAAAGGCCGGGATTCCGCTTCAGGTCAATACACTTGTAAGCAAGGAAACCTATGACGATATTCCAGCAATTTTTGAAGTTGTGAAAGACTTTGCCGTTGTCAGGTGGAGCCTCTTTTTCCTGATTCAGGTCGGTCGTGGAAAAGTCCTCAACCAGATTACTCCCGAAGAAGCGGAAAATCTCTTGATATGGCTCTACGAAAAGTCAAAGGAGGTGAAATTTGCCATTGCAACAACCGAAGCCCCGCACTACAGAAGGGTGGCGTTTGAAAGAATGATAAAGTCAGGAATGAGCATTGAAGAGATTCTCAAAACCCCCATTGGTAGAGGGTTTGGAATCAGAGACGGCAATGGAGTGATGTTCATTTCACATATTGGAGACATTTACCCGTCCGGGTTCCTGCCAATCACAGCTGGAAATGTCAGAAAAGATCATCCGGTTGAAGTTTACAGAAATTCAAAAATTTTCAGGAGATTACGCGATTACAACGAGCTTAAAGGAAAGTGTGGAAGGTGTGAATACCGGGCCATCTGTGGAGGGGCTCGTTCAAGAGCCTTTGCAGCCACAGGTGACCCGTTTGAAAGTGATCCACTATGTGAGTATGAGCCATGAACAGATCAAAAGAACTTTACAAAGAAGCCATAAAACACCTTGTCGGTGGTGTCAACAGTCCGGTAAGGGCTTTTAAGGCAGTAGGTGGAGATCCAATTTTCCTTGATCATGCGAAAGGTGCAAAACTCTACGATGTGGACGGAAAAGAATATATCGATTTTATGGGTTCATGGGGTCCCCTCATTCTTGGGCACGCGCATCCTGAAGTTGTTGAGGCTATTAAATCCCAGGCTGAGCGTGGAACTTCCTTTGGCGTCTCGACAGAACTTGAAATCGAGCTTGCAAAATTGATAAAAGATGCCTTTCCTTCCATCGAGCTTGTGAGGTTCGTGAATTCTGGAACTGAAGCAACCATGAGTGCCGTGAGACTTGCAAGAGGATACACCGGTAGATCGAAGATTGTGAAGTTTGCCGGCTGCTATCATGGACATGCGGACTTTTTCCTCGTTCAAGCAGGATCAGGTGTCATGACGCTCGGT
>JALSOY010000127.1 GCA_026986235.1 Caldifarciminota bacterium | reverse complement strand
GACTGGATATGTCCGAATTCAAGGAAGAGCATTCGGTTGCCAAGTTGATAGGTGCACCTCCCGGCTATGTGGGAT
This sequence comes from Caldifarciminota bacterium, assembly GCA_026986235.1. Taxonomy (GTDB): domain Bacteria; phylum Hydrothermota; class Hydrothermia; order B15-G9; family WFZT01; genus WFZT01. The sequence continues at coordinate 3,079 of JALSOY010000127.1, read as the reverse complement.
ACGAAGAAGGTGGAAAACTCACCGAGGCAGTGAGAAGAAGGCCTTACTCCGTTATCCTCCTCGACGAGATAGAAAAGGCGCATCCCCGTGTGTTTGACCTATTCCTCCAGGTCCTTGACGATGGAAGGCTGACAGATTCCCACGGCAGGACCGTTTCTTTCAGAAACACGGTTATCATAATGACATCTAACCTCGGAAGTGAGTACCTGAGGGAACTCATGGAAAGGTTCAACCCTCGTTTTGAGACCCTGGGCGAGAGGATGCGCGAGCTCGAAGAGAGGTATTCCAGGAACCAGATCAGTGAGGAGGAGTACAGGAAAGAGAAAGAGGCACTGGAAAAGGAGAGGAAAAAGCTGGAAGAGGAGTTTGACAGGGAATTCGAGATTGCCAGGCAGAAGGTCCTGGATGTGGTCAACCACTCTTTCAGGCCAGAGTTTCTCAACAGGATTGACGAGATCGTGGTATTCCATCCCCTCAAATGGGATCATGTGCTCAAGATCGTAGACATCCTCTTTGCAAGACTTGCGAGGAGACTTGCGGAGGAGAAGAACATCAGACTGGAGCTCTCTGAGAGAGCGAAAGAGTTTATAGCGAGAAAGGGATTCAACCCTCTGATGGGAGCAAGGCCTTTAAAGAGGGTGATTCAAAAGGAAGTCGAGAACAGGCTCTCAGAGGCGATACTCAGCGGGGAGATAAATGAGGGTGACAGCGTACTTGTGGATATAGAGGGAGATAGTGTGAAGTTTGTGAAGAGGTAAAAAAGTGGGCGCCGCCCGGAGGGCGGCGCCCACCTTCTATTCCACCTCGTCTCCCGGATAAAGTATTATCAACCTCTCCCTGTACTCAGGATCAAGCGCCTCCCTGAACCTCTCAGGCTTTCCCGTTAATACAGGAAATGTGTCAAAGTGCATGGGTATAACCCATTGAGGCTTCACAAGCTTCACAGCATAGGCAGCTGACTCCGGAGAAAGGGTGAAAACACTACCTATGGGAACGAGAAACAGATCAGGTTTGTAAAAATCACCTATAATGGGCATGACGCCCGTGAATCCCGTGTCTCCAGCATGATAGATCTTAAATCCGTTTTCGAACTCCACGATGAAACCCGCTGCCTCACCACCGGGTATGAACCCCTTCCCCGTATCTATGGACGAAGAATGGGTTGCGTCCACCATTGTGGCCTTTATTCCTGCCACCTCTATCGTACCGTCCTTGTTCATCCCTATGGTGTTGGAAACTCCCTGCTGGGAGAGCCATACAGTGATTTCAAATATGGCCGCCACCGGAGCGTCGAACTTCTTTGCAATATCCACAGTATCACCTATGTGGTCTCCATGACCGTGGGTGACAAGGATGAGATCCACCCTGTCGAGTTCCTTCAGCGCACCTTCAGGGGCTATGGGGTTGGTTAACCAGGGATCGATCAAAACCACCTTGCCTTCAGGTGAAGTAAATTTAAAGGCTGAATGCCCATAATACTTGACCTTAACACCTTTGAACCTGCTCATACCCCTACCTCCTTTTTATTGAAGGTCCTGCCTTGTCAGACGATAGACCTCAGGGTCTATCTGGACAAGGATGATCTCTGCATTCTTCAGGTATTCAACGAGTTTTTTGTAAATTGCAAATTCAATTTCTTCGTACTTCTCAATCTTTGGAAGCTCAAAAACGAGGTCCTCGGGAAGCCCGAGCCTCCTGTCAAGGATCTTCATGGCCTCTTCAGGATTCTTCCTGATGTAATTTATTGCCATGTCAAGGGCATTTTTGACCCTTACGACCCCCTTCTTCGTCAGTTTCAGGTTAACAATGGATGTGAACCCGAGGGCCGCCGGATAGGGAGAATAAATATTCTTTTCAAAAAACGCATCCTCTATCAAAACCACCTTTCCAGGCTGCTTTAGAAGGTATGACCTGTAAGGTTCGTACGCGAGAATAAGGTCAACCGTCCTTTTCGCAATAACTGTATCCAGGTTGGCAGGGTCAATTTCGGTGAAGTTCAGATCGCGGGTATCAACGCCAAGTTGTGTGAGGATGTACTTCATAAGCCTTTCCTCTTTGGCCCTTTTCAGACACCCTATTCTCCTGTACTTTCTGAAAAATCTCCTGTAATTGATCTTTTTCGGAAGGTAAACCCTTCTTCTTCCTTTTACCAGGAAAAGTGCGGTGTAAGGGGATTCTATCGTGGATTCCATCGAATACACTGCCTTGAGTGCCTGCGGTCTCAGCGCGCTCTTGTAAATGAAGTCAATCCAGTTCATACCCACAGCCACCTGAGCCGTTCCCTTCAGAAGCTTATCCACCTCTTCACCGGGATGGAAGACCTTTTCCAGTTTTACATTCACTTTAAGGGAATCAAAGTACCCCATTTCTTCAGCCACATAGAGAGGGAGACTACCGAGTCCCTCTTCAAACAGAACCGTTGCATTTACGACCTTGCTGGCCTGGATTTTTGGAGAGAGCAGGATATAAACGAGGATAGCTGCGAGAATTGTATCAATTATGCCCAGTATCCACTTCATCGGTTTCCTCCTTTACATTTGTAAAGGGCATTATATTTCAAAAATTCTCGTATGTCAATTGAATGCAAAAGGAGTGCTCGAAAAGCCTTTTTTCAAGATGAGACTTTAAAGACCCCGATCCCCCTTCGATAGAAGGGGACTATTCAAACAACCTCACGCGCTGTCTGAGGGTGTTCGAAAAATATTTTTCTTTTTCAACTTAATTTGCAGATAGAGATGATCTTTCGGTTATCATCCTCCTTGAGACACCTTGCTGAGGGAGAGGAATTCTCAAAAATCCCCCTTGGAGAAGGGGGATTTAGGGAGATTGAAATTTAAGCGGTTTACATCCCCCTTAGTCCCCCTTCTATCGAAGGGGGATCCTCGTCTCCCAAATCCCCCTTTGTCAAAAGGGGGATTTGGGGAGCCCCTGATTTTTTTCGAACAGCCTTCACGCGCTGTCTTGACAAATGAAATTATGAGTGATATATTAATTAAGCCTCAGGGCCCGTAGCTCAATTGGCAGAGCAGCTGACTCATAATCAGCGGGTTCCAGGTTCGAGTCCTGGCGGGCCCACTAA
>JALSOY010000126.1 GCA_026986235.1 Caldifarciminota bacterium | reverse complement strand
ACATCAGAGGCAAAGGCCTTGGCCATCGCCGCCTCCTTTGAAAAACTCTTGGCACTAGAATCCGCATACCTCGCAACTGAATAAACGAGAGATCTGGCAGCCTCTATCTGTATCGCCATATCCGCAAGCATAAACTGAATGGCCTGGAACGAAATTATCGGTTCCCCGAACTGCACCCTGGTCTTCGCATACTTTACAGCCTCCTCCATCGCCCCCTGTGCAATTCCCACAGCCTGAGCCCCTATGATGGGTCTGGAGCGATCAAGGGTCATCATCGCTATCCTGAAACCCTCACCCTCTCTTCCGAGCAGGTTCTCCTTTGGCACCTTCATGTCTTCAAAGTAAAGCTCCCTCTGTACCGATGCCCTGATTCCCATCTTGTCCTCCGCCTTTCCAAATATCAGACCGGGCGTATCCTTTTCAACGATAAATGCAGAAAGGCCGCGCACACCCTTCGTGGGATTAGTTGAGGCGATTACTATGTAAACATCCGCCTCGCCACCATTTGTAATAAACTTCTTTGATCCGTTTATTATGTAATGATCACCCTCAAGTCTGGCGGTGGTTTTAACATTACCTGCGTCCGAGCCTGCCTCGGGTTCTGTCAGGGCAAATGCACCGTAGAGTTTCCCCTCAGCCATCAGGGGCAGATATCTCTTTTTCTGCTCTTCGTTTCCTTTGAGAATTATTGGAATAGCGCCAAGCCCAACCACGGCATAAGAGACAGCGACTCCTGCATCTACGCGTGCCACTTCCTCAACGGCAAGACACATGTTGAGAATGGAAAGACCAATACCACCGTACTCCTCCGGAACAAAGAGGCGGAAAAGGTCGAGTTTTGCCATATCTGAAAGTATTTCACGCGGGAATAGACTCTTCTCGTCAAGTTCGCGGCGTACGGGTTTTATCTTATCCTCTGCAAATTTTCTGATGGTTTCCTTCAACTTCCTTTGTTCTTCTGTCAAAAAATAGTCCATTCTGACCTCCTCATGGGTAAATCTTTTCAAGCAATCTCGGGAACGGAATGGTTTCCCTTACATGTCTTACACCACTGATCCAGGCAATTGTCCTTTCCACACCGAGACCAAAACCTGAGTGGGGGACGCTCCCGTACCTTCTGAGGTCGAGGTACCACTCGTAAGGTTCCCGCGGGAGATTGTGTTCTTCCAACCTTTTAAGAAGGGTTTGGTAATCGTCTTCACGCTGACCACCACCGATTATCTCTCCGTAACCCTCAGGTGCGAGCATATCCACACATAGGGCAAGTTCAGGATTTTCAGGATCTCTCTTCATGTAAAAGGCCTTCACCTTCGCAGGGTATCTGTGGACCATTACGGGTTTTTCAAAACTGTTTGAGATAACCGTCTCCTCGTCTCCCCCAAAGTCGTCTCCCCATTCAAAGTCCATACCGTTTTTGTGAAGTATTTTGACTGCTTCGTCGTAGGTGATACTGGGAAACGGCGGCTTTATGTTTTCAAGCCTTGATGTATCCCTTTCAAGAATTTTCAGCTCTTCACGCCTTTCCTCAAGAACTCTTTCAACGATATAGGAAACAAAATCTTCTGCCAGTTTCATGATGTCATCAAGCTCGTAGTATGCGACTTCGGGTTCAACCATCCAGAATTCCATGAGGTGCCTTCTGGTTTTTGACTTCTCCGCCCTGAATGTGGGGCCAAAGCAGTAAACCTTGCCGTGGGCCATACAGGCTGCCTCCATATAGAGCTGTCCGGACTGGGTGAGGTATGCCTTTTCTCCGAAATAATCAGTCTCAAAAAGCGTCGTCGTCCCTTCAACTGCCGCAGGCGTTAGGATCGGGGCGTCTATACGGATAAAGCCATTTTTATCGTAGAAATCGTGAATGGCCTTCTCCACAGTGTGCCTGATACGCATCAGTGCCCATTGCTTGCGAGAGCGTAACCAGAGATGCCTCTTTGGCAGGAGTACTCCAACATCAGGGATGTTATCCTCACGGACCTTGGGAATGGGATAATCTTCTGTTATCTGATAAACCCTTATATCCCTGACTGTCAGCTCTACTCCACCAGGGGCGCGCTTCTCTTCTCTGACAGTACCGGTTACAGCGAGAGAGGACTCGTAATACAGCTCGTCGTAGAGTTCAAAAACTTTCTCTGGCAACTCACTCTTTATCATCACTGCCTGGAGGTAACCGCTTCCGTCACGGATTATGAGGAACCTGATCTTTCCCGATGACCTTTTGTTGTAAAGCCATCCTCTAATCTCAACTTCTTCCCCGATGTAATTTTTCAAATCCGAAATATACACGACTTTCATGCTGGTAATTTTAATTATTAACCTCTGTCATTGCAAACTTTCCCCGTGGGTCCACAACCCGTTCGTGCCATCTTCCCCTCAATTGACCCTACTGGATTGTGAAGGTATAATGTCCGGTATGGAGAAGAGAATAACACCGGAGATGACCGTCGAGGAAGTAATTACGAGGTGGCCCCAGACGATAAAGGTCATGATAAAATTCGGAATACCCGCCCTCGTCTGTGGTGAACCTCTATGGGGAACTATAGGTGAAAACGCAGAAAAGTACGGCGTAAAAGATATTGATAAACTCATGGAAGAGCTAAATAAAGCTGCTGGAGAATCCAGTCTGTTTGTGAAACTCGAATGATTGACATCGAAAAGATTTTAACCGAAAGAGGGGCGATACTGAAGGGGCACTTCCTCCTTACATCCGGCCTCCACTCTGACACATACTTTGAAAAATTCAGAATCCTTGAGGATCCCGGCCTCACGGAAACCCTGATTTCCACGGTGACTCATAAACTAAAATCCCTGAATCCCGACATAGTGATAGGTCCCACGATCGGAGGCGTGGCCGTGGCGTTTGAAGTTGCAAGACAGCTCAAAGTGAAGGCTTACTATGCCGAAAGGGGAAACGGCGGTAGGGTTCTCCGCCGGGGTTTCAAACTCGGCCCGGAAAATCGGGTCCTCGTGGTGGACGATGTACTGACAACGGGTAAGTCCCTTATTGAAACCATGGAAGTCGTAAAAAAACACGGGGCAACCATAGTGGGGGCATTTGTGTTCATCGATAGAAGTGAAAGTTTCGATCCTGGAGTACCCCTTATTTCCCTTCTAAAAGTGAGAGTAAAAAATTACAAACCCGAGGAATGTCCTCTCTGTAAAAGGGGTATTCCACTT
>JALSOY010000125.1 GCA_026986235.1 Caldifarciminota bacterium | reverse complement strand
TGGTGTCCACGCAGATAACAACCTGGATATTCAGGAATTTATGCTCGTTCCGCTGGGCGCACCTGACTTTCGTGAGGCCCTGAGGTATGGAGCCGAGACTTTCCATACATTGAAAAAAATCCTTAAGACTCGTGGTGACTTCACGGGTGTCGGGGATGAGGGTGGATTTGCTCCCAATCTTGAGTCAACTGAGGAAGCACTGAAATTACTCGTTCAGGCTATTGAGGAGGCAGGTTATCAGGCAGGAGTTGACATTGCCCTCGCCCTCGATGCGGCGGCCACTGAATTCTTTAAGGAAGGTAAATACCACCTCGACGGAAAGGAATTTACAGCCTCAGAACTCGCTGATTATTACGGACAACTACTGGAAAATTACCCCATAGTTTCCATAGAAGACCCCTTTGCAGAAGAAGACTGGGAAGGATTTATTAACTTCACTCAAAAGTTCGGAAACAGGGTTCAGATCGTTGGGGACGACCTTTATGTTACCAATGTTAAACGGCTCAGGAAGGGTATTAAAGAGGGTGCCACAAACTCCATCCTGATAAAGCTGAATCAGATCGGTACGGTCACGGAGACACTTGAGGCTATTGAACTTGCCCACAGGTCCGGTTTTACCGCAATAATATCTCATAGATCAGGTGAGACGGAGGATACCACCATTGCTGATCTCGCAGTTGGAGCGAACACCGGGATGATCAAAACAGGTTCACTCTCAAGGTCTGAGAGAATAGCGAAGTACAATAGACTCCTCCAGATTGAGGAAGAGCTCAGGTTTGTCGCAACCTATCCGGGACGGGAGGCCCTGAATCCGAAAAATGGCTAAGAGATCACCATTTACAATATTTTTTGCAAGGATAAAGGAGATTCTGGCCGTTTCCCTGATCATTGGCTTTGCCCTTTACACCCTGTTTCAGACTCAGAGGTTTGTAAGGGCATACTGGAAGTCCTCCGCACAGTACAGAAAGATGGAGGAGGAGCTATACATCACCAGGGTCAACAAAATCCTTATGGAGAGAAAGATAGAGTACCTTCGATCAAAGGAGGGCAGAAAACAGATGCTGATAAAATCCGGTTTTGCTCCAAAGGACACCAAAGTTTACAGAATTCAGACTGTGGATAAGGGATCCCCATGAGAGTTTCAGACTTCAGAAGTGATACAGTAACAAAACCAACGGAAAAGATGAGAATTGCCATGAGGGAGGCGGTGGTTGGTGACGATGTGCTTGGCGATGACCCAACTGTGAAAGAGCTTGAGAGACTCGCAGCCGAGAAGATCGGTAAAGAAGCAGCCCTGTTTGTTCCGTCCGGGACGATGGGAAACGCCATCGCGGTTAAAGTGTGGACAGATGAGGGTGATGAGGTAATAGTGGAAGAGAAATCCCACATTTACAACTTTGAATCCGGGCATCTCGCTTTCATTTCGAGGGTGATTCCGAGGCCTCTGCCGTCAAAAAGGGGCGCTTATGACATAGGACTTTTAAAAAAGGCGGTAAATAAGAGGAAGGATTACCATGTTCCCCAGCCCACCCTTATTACGCTTGAGAATACCCATAATTTTTGGGGAGGAGCAGTGGTACCACTTGAGCATTTCAGGGCTGTGAGGGAAGTTGCAGACTCGAGAGGTATCAGAGTCCATCTTGACGGAGCGAGGATTTTTAACGCATCAGTGGCATCTGGTATCCCGGCCAGGGAATATGCCAGGTATGTTGATTCAGTAATGTTCTGCCTGAGCAAAGGGCTGGGAGCTCCTATTGGATCAATTCTTGCAGGGCCAAAAGAATTCATAGAAAAAGCAAGGTGGGTAAGAAAAATGCTCGGCGGGGGTATGAGACAGGTTGGAGTCATTGCCGCGGCAGGAATAGTCGCGCTCGGTATGATCGATAGACTTAAGGATGACCACAGACGGGCAAAAGAGCTCGCCCGGGGACTCTCTAAAGTTCCGGGTATCAGGATCAACCCGGAAGAGGTAGAGACCAACATCATATTTTTAAAGGTTGATGATGCAAAGTCAGTGGTTCAGAAACTAAAAGAGTACGGGGTTCTCGCACTTGCTATTTCAGATGAAGATATCCGCATGGTTACTCACAAGGATATCGACGACGAAGATGTAAATAGGGCTATTTGGGCTTTTAAGAAAATCTTTAGCTGATCCAGATTAACTCCGGTTCAATGTAACCCGGCTCCCTCTCAGAAAATTTAATTTTAAAGCTGTTACCGGATTTCTTTGTCCAGATGTAAGGCCAGTTGTAACAGTGATGGGATCTACACACTTCGTCGTTATTGTGGTAAATCTTTATTCCAAAAACGACCACATCTCCGTCATGTCCCACCTTACCACCTGATCCCGTCAATCCCTTCTCAAAATCCCAGGTATAGGCAATTTTGTTCAAAGGTAGTTCACGGGTGGGAATCAGGTCAGAGACCATAACACCATCGAGGATGTCAAGGATCTCTCTCGTAACTACTCTGTCGTTAAAGGCATCCAGGTGAAAAACGCCGTACCTCAGTTCACCCCTGTTGGGGAAAACAACCCCCGGCTTAAACCTGAGTCTTTCCAGCGAATTCAGGTTCTCGTCGTACAGAAGTGATCCCCAGAAGTCGTGAACCAGGAAGTTTACTTCTTCTTCGGGTTCAAATTCTTCAACGAGGCTCTGGACGATTTTCACCCTTTCCTCACCTGCAAACTTTTTCTTCAGGATCCTGATCATGAGTTCATTTTCTTCAACGGCATAAACCTTTCTGGCACCAAGTTTCAGCATGTATTCGGTAAATATACCGAATCCCGCGCCCGCCTCCATTACCACACGATTTTTTATAAGATGTCTGTATCTCTTGAGGCATCTCCTGTAGTTTGTTATTCTCCTGTGGTCCTCGTACATCCCCAGGAATGAGAGGAATCCATCGTACTTTGGATACTCCTCGTCCGGGATGTAGGAATAAATGTCCATGGTTATATCATACCTCCGTCAACGATAATCACCTGTCCCGTAATATAGGATGCCCCGGGAGAAGCGAGGAATTTCACCACATTTGCAATGTCCTCCGGAGTCCCAAACCTCTTTAAAGCAATGTTTTCAAGGTATGATCTTTTCACATCCTCGGGCAACCCCTCGGTCATCCTCGTCTCAACAAACCCCGGTGCTACGGCCACTACCCTTATATTTCTTGAACCGAGTTCTTTCGC
>JALSOY010000124.1 GCA_026986235.1 Caldifarciminota bacterium | reverse complement strand
GTCATTTGCATCCCTCGGAGGATTTATTGCAGGAAAGGAGTATGTTGTAAACTTTATCCAGCATTTTGCAAGGTCACTTATCTTCTCAGCAAGTATGCCGCCTGCCAATGTTGCAGCTGTCTCGGCTGCCCTGGACATAATAATCAGCGAACCTGAAAGGAGAAAGAGGCTTTGGGACAATACAAAAAGAATGCTTGAGGGACTGAGAAGTATGGGGTACGATACTGGACTTTCAGAAACCCCGGTTATACCGGTAATCATCGGGGATGACATGAAAACTTTTATGTTCTGGCGTGCCCTGCTGGACAACGGGGTATATGTGAACCCCGTAATCTCTCCGGCAGTTCCACCTGGCAGACAGCTTTTGAGGATAAGCATGATGGCAACTCATACTGATGAGCAGATCGATAGAGCTCTTGAAATTTTCGAGAAGCTCGGCAAAAAGTTTGAGATTTTATAAAGGAGGAAAAACATGGCAACGAAAGATGAGGTTGTGAAAGCCTATGAGTTTGCTATAGAACTCGAAAAGGAAAGTCTGAAAAGTTATCTTGATCTTGCCAAAAGAACGCACGACATTACAGGGAAAAATATGTTTATCTGGCTTGCAAGGGAAGAGTTTGAACACATGAGAATACTTGAGGCCATAAGGGATAGAGTTTTAAAAGATCAACCCATTGGAAAGATTGAAATTGAAGAGGATGAGCTTGAAAAACTCTTGCCTGACATCAGGAAGCTTGAGAAGAAAAAGTCCACAGCGGCCGAAACCCACCAGATAGGCGCACTTCAGGCTGCACTTGATCATGAGGTACAGTCCAGGGATTATTACAGGGAACAGGCAGAGAAGGCAGATGATCCTGAGCTAAAACAACTTTTCAACAGGCTCGCTGAGATGGAACAGGCACATTACGACCTCATTCTTGCCCAGCTTGACTTTATTAAAGGAACGGGATTCTGGTTTGGAATACCAGAATTTGATGTTGAAGGTCCGGCTTAAAACCGTTTACCATGCAGGAGGGGGATTGTCTGTACCGGGCTCCCTGTTTCCCGATGAGGCTGTAACAATTAAGAAAATGCCGATCAGCCCTATCATGACTGATATGTAAAATTCAATACCCGGAACTCTCCTGACCCGGGCAGGTTTAAACTCCAGCTTCTTTCTTTGAAAAATTACCTTCGCAATGTTATCTATTCTTGAACCCGTTATCAGGTTTACATCTGTAAATGGTATGCGTAACACATACCCCTTTACAAGAACCCTTGGATTATTTTTTATCCTTACATCTTTTGCAAGAATCACCACATTTTTACTCTCCTCAAGCAAAAGAATTTTCATATTTAACCTGTCTGCCAGTATGTCATCTATTACCGGAATGTTTCTGGTCTCTACCTCGGAAACCCGTGCGAGTACCTTCACCTTTTGACCGGTCTTCAGGTTTGATACGATACTTTCTGCCTTTTTTACTCCAATAAGAGGGTATGTGTAGATAGAAAGTATAAAACTGGCTATGATCAGTAAAACACCGATACTAAACCTTCTCATGTCTTACCCTCCTTTTGTCTCCTGAATTTTAAAACCTTTTCATCCTGAATTGAACAAATTTACCGTTTATGTACATATTTCCTCCGATTTTGTTATCTATATACAGATGTGGAAATTGAAACTTTACCTTCTTCCACTTTTCGAAGGCAGTTAACTTTTAACTTCCAAATGGCTATGTGGATTCAACGATGACTCCCACGGTGAGGCTGTTCGAAAAATCCCCCTTCTCCAAGGGGGATTTTTGAGAACCCCTATTCGTTGGGGAAAAGACTAAAAAGGGATGATAACCGTAAAATTAACTCTATCCGCAAATTAAGAAAAATACTTTTCGAACACCCTCACTCCCCCGGTTGACACTTGGAACGGGGGAGAGTTACAATTTCCAAAATTCTATTGGGAGGAAATAAATGTCTATACTCGTTGGAAAAGATACGAAGGTACTGGTACAGGGCATAACAGGTAGGGATGGCTCATTTCATACAAAATTAATGAAAGAGTATGGGACGAATGTGGTTGGCGGAGTGACTCCGGGAAAGGGAGGCCTGACAGTTGAAGGTGTTCCAGTATTTAATACTGTACACGAGGCTGTTGATAAAACAGGAGCCAATGCCTCTGTAATATTTGTTCCAGCCCCTTTTGCGGCAGATGCAATCATGGAAGCTGCTGACGCCGGCGTAGAACTCGTTGTTGCAATTACAGAAGGAATACCGGTTAACGACATGTTGCGCGTTGTGAGATTCCTGGAGGAGAAGGGAACGAGGCTTATTGGCCCCAACTGTCCGGGCCTCATTACACCCGATGAGGCAAAGCTGGGTATTCTGCCCGGTCAGATATTCAAAAGGGGTCCAGTGGGTGTAATTTCAAGAAGTGGAACCCTCACCTATGAAATAGTAAGTCATCTAACTGCCAATGGGCTTGGACAGTCAACTGCCATTGGCATCGGAGGAGACCCCATTATTGGCTCAAAGTTTATTGATCTTCTTAAACTTTTCAAGGACGACCCGGAGACTGAAGCAGTGGTGGTGATAGGAGAGATTGGTGGTACAGACGAGCAGGATGCAGCTGAGTACATTAAAAGTGAATTTAACAAACCTGTAGTTGCTTTTATAGCGGGTAGAACTGCGCCACCTGAGAAGAGAATGGGTCATGCAGGGGCGATAATTTCAGGTAGTTCAGGAACGGCCGAAGAGAAAATAAAGGCCTTTAATGCCGCAGGTGTTCCAGTCGCCGCAGAACCTGCAGAGGTTGCTATCCTTTTGAAGGAGAAACTTTCATAAAACCGTATTCGGATTTTCTCAAAGCCCCCCTTCTTCAGAAGGGGGGCTTTCCTTTTAAAGATCCACCTGGAGTTCCCCGTCATGGCACAGATCCACAGGGTTCTGCGTTTTGTTGCATACGACTATCAAATCTCTGATAATTAAAAGCTATGTTGCGCGGATGGAAATTTCTCTTTGTCTCGGCCATTTTCCTTTTATCCACCTGTAGTATGAACACCGGTGAACGAGAGGGCTTTTCATCCTGGGCTTATCAATTGCAGAATACTGACCCTTCTGAAGTTGCCTCCTCGGGCTTCGACCTGATTGTCATGGATTACTCCAGGGATGGAACCGAAGAGGGAGAGTACTCACACGACGAGATCAATTTTATTGTCAGAGGGGGAGTTACT
>JALSOY010000123.1 GCA_026986235.1 Caldifarciminota bacterium | reverse complement strand
CTTGCATAATGACCCGTGGCAATGAGGTCCGCTCCAAGCTCTCTGGCAAGCATGGAAAGCCTTCGGATCTTGAAATTCCTGTTACAAATTCCGCATACATTTGGGGTTCTACCCCGCCTGTACTCTTCAATAAATTTTGCTATAATTTCACGCTCAAATTCCTTCTTCAGGTCAACTTTAATGAGTGGGACCTCTAACTTACTGGCAATCTCCTCCGTCTTTTGCTCTTCAAAGAACTCGTTAAATAAAAAAGTAACGGCAACCGGTTCATATCCCCGTTCTTTCAGGATCAGAATAGCTGCCGTACTATCAACTCCACCTGAAAAACCGACGAGTACCCTCATCCCCAGATGTCACCAGCGTACTTCTCTTCAACTTCTTTCAGCACTTCGTAGGAAAATACAGGACCATGGACACAGACAAAGTAGGGACCAATCCTGCAGTGGCCACACTTGCCCACGGCACACTTCATGTGATGCTCAAGAGAGAGGTATATATTTTCAGGGCTGAATCCCACTTCCATGAGCTTCTTCACCGTATAAAACATCATTATTCCAGGTCCGCAGATCATCGCCACAGAATTTTCAGGATTGACGGTATCTTCACGGATAAGTCTGGTTACCACCCCAACCTCTCCCTGCCAGCTTTCGTCTCCCCTGTCCACAGTAAGGTACACATCCACTTTATCCGGCAGATTTTTTAACTCTTCCCTGTAAACAATGTCTTCAGGAGTTCTCGCTCCGTAGAGGAGTGTGATTCTGTCAAAACCCTCTCTTACCGCAAACCTCAGTGTTGATATAAGTGGTGGAAGACCTATCCCTCCACCCACAAAAACGAGATTTTTCCCTGTGAATTTTTCAAGCGGAAATCCGCGTCCAAAAGGTCCCCTGATTCCGATTTCATCGCCTTCCTTCTTTTCAAACAGGGCACCTGTTACTCTACCCACCTTTTTGACGGTAAATATAAGCACATCGTCGTGAGGAGAAGATGCGATTGAGATGGGCACCTCACCTGTCCCGGGCACCCAGAGTTCGGCAAACTGACCGGGCAAGAAGTCGTTAATGACCTCTCTTTCGAAGTAAAAAGATCTCGTATCAGGAGTTTCCTCAACGATCTTTTTGATCTCCGCCATAACGGGTTTAAATAAGTGTTTCATCCTTCACCTCCCTCTTTGTCCATGAGCAGCATAAGGGATTCCATGTGGGCATCTCCAATGCAGGTTTGAATACACCTGCCACATCCGGTACAGGAAATCCTGCCATAAGGCTTATTTATTTCGTGTGAAAGTTTGCACTCGAAGCGGAAGTGCATCCTGGTGGCCTGATCAGGCTTGGGGTTGGAACCTGCCATTCTGTGATAACCTTCAAGCAGACAGGAATCCCATTCCCTCCTTTGCTCCACATGGTGACCGTAGTTGAGATCAAATGTGTTGAAGCATGAACATGTGGGGCAGAGATAGTTACATCCTCCACATCTAAAGCAGTATTTTCCAAGTTCCCGCCATATTTTAGAATCCTTTCCGACATGAAAGTTGTGAAGATGTTTTTCCATCCATGGTCGTGGAGTGAATTTTTGTAATGTTTTTCTTTTCTCCTCCTCCAGTTTTTCAAGTAGATCGTCTCCTGCGTCCGGAAATTCTCTAACATAAAGTTCCCCCTTTTCAGAGCCAGCCTCCACGAGGAACACCTCCCCGAGGTCGTAAACCTGAAGGTCGAAACCACGCTTTGCCACGGGACCGGCTCCGGCTTCTTTACAAAAACATGTTGGTAGCGGGTTAAAGCACGCAAAGGCCACGAGGAGGGTATTTTCTCTCCTTGCCCGGTAAAAGGGATCTGTGATGTTCTCAAGATAAAACTTATCGAGTATCAATAATCCTTCGAGGTCGCAGGGGCGGATGCCAAAAATCACTTTTTTGCCTGATTCTTCAACTGTTTCAACTTTCCCATTTTCCAGTTTGAGTGTCGTCGCCTCCTGCGGGAAAAAGAAATCCTTGGGTGGTTTCAGCGTATTTACAAATCCGTTAAATTCACATTCTTCAAAGGACTTAACGGGATTGAAGAAAAAGTCTCCTCCGTATTCCGCCCTGCGGGGACCATAAATTTCGTATCCCTCTTCCTCCCAGGCTTTAAACAATCTGTTAAAATCTGCGGCATAAAGTTTTTTCATCTTCCACCTCCGTTGCTTAGCGGTTCGATCCTGACGGCTGCAACTTTCAGGTCCGGCATTTTAGAATACGGATCAAGGGTATTGGGCATAAGGAAGTTAACCGGCTCCTCAGGGAAATGCATGGGCATGAAAACCGTGTTTTTAGAGAGGATTCCGTATTTAACAAAAGCCCTGATCTGACCCCTGCGAGACCTGACCAGAACCTGTGCTCCCTCCCGTATGCCGGCCTTTTCAGCTTCTGAGCGATTCATGACGATAAAAGGCCTCGGGTATTCTCGTTCAAGCTCAGGACTTTTTCCCGTCATACTGCCAACATGCCAGTGGAATCCGTGTCTTCCGGTTACGAGGTAGAATGGATACTCCTCGTTTCTTTCATCCGAAGGGGGTCTGTAATGCACGATGTGAAATTTCCCCTTTCCTCTTGCGAAGTTCCCGTCTTTGTGGAGATACGGGGTTCCGGGATGGTCTTTTGACCTTACCGGCCATTGAAGTCCCCATCCATTCTCGAGTCTGTCGTAGGAGACTCCCGCATAAATTGGAACGAGACGGGCTATTTCATCCATAATTTCAGATGGGTGTGTATAGTTCCAGTCAAATCCCATTTTTCTCGCTATCATCGATATTATTTCCCAGTCGGGTTTCGCCTCCCCCGGTGGATCAACCGCCTTCCTGATCCTCTGAATCCTTCTTTCCGTGTTGGTGAAAGTTCCATCCTTTTCAGCCCACAGAGCCGCAGGAAGTACAATGTCTGCAAACTCGGCTGTCTTCGTCATAAATATGTCCTGAACAACGAGGAATTCGAGGCTCGCAAGGGCCTTTTGTACCCGTGAGGCATCCGGGTCCGTTAAGGCTGGATCCTCCCCTGTTATGTACATCGCCTTTATCTTTCCATCAAGTACGGCATCCGGATACTCTCCAATGGTAAGGCCAGGGGTCGTCGGAATTTTTACCTTCCACTCGCGCTCGAATTTTGCCACGGTCTCCGGATCAGTGTATCTCTGATAACCTGGCAGGAATTCAGCAAGTACTGCCATATCTGACGCACCCTGGACATTATTTTGC
>JALSOY010000122.1 GCA_026986235.1 Caldifarciminota bacterium | reverse complement strand
AGAAAGATCGCCGCAGTTGGAATGGCACTAACAGAAAGCGTGGTTTACCACGGATTTGCCCTTAATGTAAACACAGATATGTCTTACTTCGATCTTATAGTAGCCTGTGGCCTTGAAGACAGAGGAACTGTTTCCATGAAACAGCTCCTCGGGTACGAGGTGAACTTGGAGGATGTGAAGGAAAAACTCGTAAAGGTCATAGTTGATAGGTGGGAGAAGAGCAGGATAAAAGCGTCTGAAACTGCCTTCAAATAAAGGAATTTTCTCCCTTTCTTTATTGAGGTCGTGGCAAATGTTATCATATAAAAGGAGTGTATAAAAATGCAGAGAAAGCCAGATTGGTTGAAGGTGAAACTGCCCGGATCAGGTGAATTTCCAGAAGTAAAGTCGATCCTCAGACACTACAGGTTACACACCGTCTGTGAGGAAGCAAGGTGCCCCAACCTGGGAGAATGCTGGGGCAGTGGAACGGCAACCATCATGATTCTTGGAGACCTGTGTACGAGGTCCTGCAGGTTTTGTGCAACAAAGACAGGTAATCCCCACGGCTTTATAGAGGAGGACGAACCCCTCAGAACTGCCCTTGCCGTCAAAGAGATGGAACTCGACTATGTGGTTCTTACATCGGTCAACAGAGACGATCTGCCTGACGGTGGCTCCGAACATTTTGCAAAAACCATAAAAACGATTAAAGAGCACGCTCCTTCTGCCCTTATTGAGGTACTTATCCCCGATTATCTCGATGAAAATTTGAAAAAAGTGGTTGACGCAAAGCCCGATGTGCTGGGTCACAATGTTGAAACTGTAAGGAGGCTGACCCCACTCGTGCGGGATAAACGGTTCTCCTACGAAAGGTCCCTGAATGTCCTCCTGCAGGCCAAGGAGATTGACCCCAATATCTACACCAAGTCCAGCATTATGCTCGGCCTCGGTGAAACCCGTGAGGAAATTGTAGAAACCATGGAGGATCTGAGAAGCGTAAGAGTTGACTTTCTGACCCTCGGTCAGTATCTCAGGCCCACTCCCAGACACTATCCTGTGGCAAGATTTGTACCACCTGAAGAGTTCAAAGAGTACGAAAGTTTAGGTCTGAAAATGGGTTTTAAGTATGTCGCCTCCGGTCCACTTGTCAGAAGTTCCTACAGGGCTGCAGAGTTCTTTATAAGTTCAATTGTGAGGAAAAATGTTTGATTTAAAGAGGGTAAGTGAAGAAAAACTCCTTGAAAATCTGAATCCCGGGCAGAGAGAAGCCGTCCTTGCCGTTGATGGTCCTGTCCTCGTTATTGCCGGTGCAGGGTCGGGGAAAACCAGGGTTCTGACCCACAGAATTGCCTACCTTATAGGTGTCAAAGGAGTTTCTCCATTTAACATATTTGCCGCCACCTTTACCAACAAGGCGGCAAGAGAGATGAAGGAGAGAATTGAGGCACTTATCGGAACGGATGTCTCACAGATGTGGATCGGTACTTTTCACTCCCTCTGCACCAGAATATTGAGAAGACATGCAAAGTTGGTCGGTTACAGCCCGAACTTTTCCATATACGATAGAACTGACCAGAAGAATTTACTGAAAACATTGATGGAAAAAGACAGGATAAAGCCCCAGAAATTCGTCTCCAAGATCTCCGCCTACAAAAACAGGGCATACATCCCCGAAGATCCGTATGAGATAATGTTGATAGAGAAGTACGAAAAGGCAAAAAAAGAGAATAACGCACTTGACTTTGACGACCTTTTACTTCTGACCATTGAACTTTTCGAGAAGCATCCCGATGTGAAAGAATACTACGCCGACAAGTTCCATTACATCCATGTGGACGAATACCAGGACACAAACAGGGCCCAGTACAGGATTCTTGTCCACCTTGCGTCAAAGCACAGAAACATATTTGCCGTGGGTGACGAAGATCAGTCAATTTATGGCTTCAGAGGAGCTGACATCCGGAACATCCTTGAATTCGAGGCAGACTTTCCCGAAGCTCGGATAATCCGCCTTGAGCAGAATTACAGATCCACCAGGGTTATCCTCAAGGCGGCAACCGGTGTGATCTCAAGAAACCGCCACAGGCGTGGAAAAACCCTCTGGACGGAGAATCCTGAAGGTGAAAAGATCAGACTGATAGAAACTTCTGACGAGATCAGGGAGGCTGAAAAAGTCGTTGAATTTATCTATTTTTCTGGAAGACCATACAGGGATTTCGTCATTCTTTACAGAACCAACGCCCAGTCAAGACCCTTTGAGCAGGTACTGACTCACTATAACATCCCTTACAACATCGTGGGAGGCCTGAGATTCTACGATCGAAAAGAGATCAAGGATATTCTCGCTTACCTCAAAATTATTGTTAACCCCTATGACGAAGTTTCCCTTCTGAGGGTAATAAATACCCCACCACGGGGAATTGGAAAGAAGACAGTTGAATTTCTCGTGGACTTCGCCAGACGGAACGGCATCCCTGTTTTCGAAGCCCTGCAGTTTGCCGAAAATTTCGGAGGTATGAGAAGCAGCTCGAGGGAGAAATTAAAAGAATTCTACGAACTCGTTCAATCCATGAAAAGGTTTTCCGAAAATCACAATGTTTACGAGGTCGTGAGAGAGCTCCTCATAGCCATAGATTACCGGGGATATCTCTCCTCCCTTCATGGTGATAGAAGTTTTGAGCTCGAAAGCAGGTATGAAAACATTGATTCTCTCCTCGGTTCAATTCAGAGATTCGTAACGGAGACGCCGGATCCCACAGTGGAAAATTACATTACCACGGTACCCCTCCTTTCTGAGGTTGACGAGTGGGAAAATCAGGAGAACAGAGTGACGCTCATGACAGTACACAACGCAAAAGGCCTTGAGTTTCCCGTTGTTATAATTACAGGCCTTGAAGAGCAGGTGTTCCCCCACATATCAAGTTTTGGTAAGGAATACGAACTTGAAGAAGAAAGGAGACTTTTCCATGTAGCCCTCACAAGGGCAAAGGAGCAGGTGATACTGACCTTTGCAAGAAAAAGATCAATAAGACCAAATACGGTTTTGAACCCTTCCAGATTTATCAGCGAGATTCCAGAGGATGTTCTTCAGATTGAAGGAGATGCCAGGACCCTCAAACAGAGTACGGTGAGATTCCAGAAGGGCGACAATGTTTACCACACATACTACGGATTTGGCGAGGTGGTCTCAATCTCCAACGGGTACATCCATGTCCGTTTTAATGTGGGACTTAAAAAGTTTCCGGAGGACAG
>JALSOY010000121.1 GCA_026986235.1 Caldifarciminota bacterium | reverse complement strand
CCATAGATGAACTATCCCTATTTGCTGATGTGCTGGTCTCCTTCGGTGGTGACGGTACCCTTCTCAGAACTGCGAGGTACTCCAGAGGTCTTCCCATTGCAGGCGTGAATATCGGGGGCCTCGGCTTTCTCACTGTCTTCAGGGTCGATGAGGTGGATAAGCTTTTAGATCACATTTTAAATGGGGACTTCAAAATTGAAGAGAGAATGGTTCTGCGTGCATTCAGATCCTCAAGCGCACAGGAATTCATTGCCCTGAACGACATTTCCATAAGAGTTACAGGGTCCTCACGGATGATAGACATCGAGGTATTCACATCGGGCGAGCTTCTCAACAGGTACAGGGCAGACGGTGTGATAGTTGCAACCCCCACAGGCTCCACAGCCTACAACCTTGCTGCAGGAGGTCCCATCGTTCATCCCGGGATGAATGCCATCATCGTTACACCCATCTGTGCCCATACCCTCTCAGTGAGACCCGTTATTCTACCATCTAACATCTATTTAAAAATCACATCCTCTTCCAAAGGGGAGGAAAGAATTCTGCTATCAGCAGACGGGCAGGACGAGGTGTTGCTTGAGAACGGTGAGTCCATTGAAATAACTGAGTGCCACAACAGGGTGAAACTTATAAGACTCGACGATACTCCGGGATTTTTTGAGATTCTGAGGAAAAAATTGGGCTGGGGATAATGGCTCTCCTCGAACTGAGAATCAAAAATTTCGTCCTTGTCGAAACAGCAGAACTCAATTTTGGCCCGGGTTTAAACATCATCACAGGTGAAACCGGTGCAGGAAAGTCCCTCCTCGTGGGCGCCATAAACCTTCTCATAGGTACCAAGACAGATTGGGATCTCATTACTGGCAAAGACAGATCTGAAATCGTCGGTATTTTTGAAGGTAACGAGGAAACAGAAAAACTTCTCGAAGACCATGGAATCGAACACGAGGGAGACATCATAATACGAAGGGTTTTAACCCCCGAACAGCGGAAATCCCGGGCATTTGTAAATATGACACCTGTAACCCAGCAATTTTTGAGAAACCTCACATCCGGTCTCGTTGACATTCACGGCCAGCACGAACATCAGAAACTTTTTGATGTCTCCTCTCACCTCGAATACCTCGATAAGTTCGCAGAAACAGTTGCACTCAAAGAGCGAGTCTCTCGCCTGTTCAAAGAGTATCAGGAAATCCTGAGGAAATTCGAGAAAGAAAAGAGAGAGGTTGAGAACACAGAGAAACTTAAGGATTTTCTTGAATACCAGTTAAGAGAACTTGAAGATGCGGATTTAAAAGAAGGGGAGGAAGAGGAGCTCGAGGAAAGGATAAAAGTCCTTTCAAATCTCGAAACTCTACGGGGCGGAATCCAGGAAGCCCTTTCACTCATTTACGAGGATGACGATTCAGCCTACTCCAGACTCACGAGGGTCCTCAATATTCTCAGAAATCTTTCGGGCATCGACGAATCCCTGAAATCCCGGGAGATCACACTCGAAGAGGTCCTCATCAGAATAGAAGAACTCTGGAGAAATCTACTTGATTACTCAGGAAAACTTCATTCGGAACCTGAAGAGCTGGACAGACTAATGGAGCGTCTATCCCTGATCAACAGATTAAAAGAAAAGTACAGGACAGATGTACCGGGACTTTTGAAACTTTACAATGAAACCCTGGAAAAGGTCAGAAAAATTGAGGTCAAGGACGAATTTTTGAGAGAACTGGAAACCAGGGTCAGGGATAAATACGATGAACTTATGGATCTTGCCCGCACACTTTCAAAGAGGAGAAAAGGGGCAGCCAGAGAGTTTGAGGATCAGGTTTTAAAAGAGCTTTCCGAACTTGGTATGCAGAATGCCGTTTTTGTCGTTGATTTTAAAGAAAAGGAGGTGGACGAAACCGGTATAGATCAGGTCGAATTTTTGATCTCCACCAATCCTGGAGAAGAACCAAAGCCACTCAGAAAGGTGGCGTCGGGTGGCGAATTATCAAGGATCATGCTTGCACTCAAAACGGTTCTATCGGAAATCGATGACATCCCCACTCTCATATTCGACGAAATAGATGTGGGAATAGGTGGTAGAATTGCCGAAGCAGTGGGGAAAAAGCTGGCTTCCATCTCGAAAAAGGGACAGGTTATCACGATCACACACCTCCCTCAAATCGCGGTTTACGGATCAAAACACTTTGTCGTTGAAAAAATAGTCTCCGGAGGAAGGACGGTAACTCGTGTTAGAGAGCTTACCGGGGACGAGAGGGTAAAAGAGATCGCAAGGATGCTCGCAGGAGAAAAAATTACTGAAAGTTCAATAGTTCATGCCAGAGAACTATTAAAAAACGCAGGACAGATGTAGTGGATACCCACTGGAGCCACTTTTCAATCAGGTAAAGATGTAATGCTTATACACCCGATAAAAGTTCTGGTCAACAGGGTGTTCAAAAACAAGTCAACCACTTTTATACTAATACCATGGTAAGGTCTCGTGATCCATTAACGGGATTATACCTCAGGGACGAGCTATTCAGGGTCACAGAAAAACACCTGAATTCCGGTACCCCCTTCGCCATTGCCCTCATCGATATAGATAAGTTCAAAATTGTAAACGATGTCTTTGGTCATCAGGTCGGTGACAGGGTGCTTCAGGGACTTGCAGATTTTATAAAGCAGTTTTTGAGAA
The DNA here is from genome assembly GCA_026986235.1 of Caldifarciminota bacterium. Taxonomy (GTDB): domain Bacteria; phylum Hydrothermota; class Hydrothermia; order B15-G9; family WFZT01; genus WFZT01. The sequence goes on along the minus strand of JALSOY010000121.1, from coordinate 9,989 downwards.
AGAGGGACATTTTCGTCAGGTATGGAGGTGATGAGTTCATCATTTTCCTGCCGGAAGCCGATAGGGAAAGTGCAAAAAAGGTTGTTGAAAGGATAAAAAATCTTCTTGAGATGGAAACATTCAACACAGATCCACCTATCCAGATCTCCTTCAGTGCGGGTGTTGCTGCATTTCCAGACGACGGAAAGACCCTGCACGAACTTCTGGCAAAGGCGGACTCGGACCTTTTCAGAAACAAAAGGCACAGGGATGTCACCGTTTATCAGATGGAAGGCAGGAAATTTGTTGATAGAAAGACTGAACTCATGAAGCTCAGAAGAGAGCTTGTTGAGATCAGAAACGGCAGCTCCAGGGTTATAACAGTGGAGGGGCCACCGGGAATAGGAAAGTCTGCATTCATTAAGGAAGGGTTTAAGTTCATTGAACTCCTCAATTATGACTATCGCGTCGTTAGATTTTTGCCCCACCATAAGCCCGGCAGAATTCCAGCGTGTGAAGCCACGATAACGATCTATGAAGATATTCACCACCTGAAAGAGGAGGAACTTGAAGACATCCTTGAACTCTCAATGAGCCTGAAAGCAGGAAAAGGGATAATTTTGAGCTTTCGTCCCGGAGAGGTCCCGGGTAGTTTTATCGACTCCATTCTTGAGCTTGAAAAGGATGGATTCATCACGCGCATAAGGCTTAAATCTTTTGACAGGAAAACGACAGCTGAATTCCTTCAGTACTACCTCTCATCTCCAGTAAATGGACAGCTGATAGACTTCTTCCAGAAGCAATCTGGTGGTAACCCATTTCTACTCCAGCTCATTCTGAAGGAATCGTTGAGAGCCGGAATTCTCGTGGATTTTCAGCAAAGCTGGTTCGTCGTTGATCAGGAAAAGCTTTTGGTACCTGAAATGGTTAAGGATATGGTTGTGTCCCAGATCCGGAAACTACCCGAGAAAGTGCGATCCGTCCTCCTTTACTCATCACTTCTTGAAGACGGGATCAATCCCTGGATATTTGGCAAAATTCTTGATCTGAGTCCAGACAGGATTGTCCGTATTTTTGAATATCTCGCATCATCAGGATGGTTGTACGATACCGGTGAAGGAAGGTTTGATTTTATTCACGGAATAGTAAAGCTCGCACTTCGTGAAAGTATCAGCATGGCCACCAAGCAGCTTATGTATTCAAAGCTTTCAAAAACACTTGAGAGATATGATGAGCCAGAAGAGGTACGAACAGTTTGCTATCTGAAAGCAGGTAACTGGGAAAAGGCATACAGATCAGCTTTAAAAATTGGGGAGAGGTACCTTTCCGGTGGATACATAAAGGATGCCGTGAGGTTTTTTGAAATAGCAGAAAAGGCTTTAAATAACATTCCCGGTAAGTCGTCAGGGAAACTCTACAGGCTTATGGGAGAGAGCTTCCTCGAGATCGGAGACCTGAAAAGAGCGTCTTACTACATAAATCTTGCCGGAAAATTTTTAAGGCCATCAGAAATCCTGCTCTTGCAGTACAAACTGAACATTCTGAAAGGTGATCTCGAAGGCGCCAAAAGCGTTCTCCAGAGACTCATAAAAATCTCCCGTAAGAAGGAGAACATCGTAAAGTACAAAATACATCTCTTTGGTCTTCTCATAGACGAAGGTGGATTTGAGAAGGCAAAGACTCTGTACAACGAGCTAAAGGAGACCGTAAAAAGTTGTCAGGATCCCTCCCTTGAGATAAGTTTTTGCGTAACCGTTTTAAACTATACAGCAAAGATTCATTCACTCGAGACAGAGGAATGCATTACCAGGCTGAAAGGTTTCCTCAATCAGAGCATAAACCCAGTGGATAGACTCCTGGCTCTTTCCGCCCTCGGTGTGTATCACCTGAAGGATACGGATGTTGCACTCTCGTATTTAAAAGAGGCACTGAAGATTTCCAGGGAGGTGGGAGATCTTGTCCGTGAAGCGGCTATTCTCGTTAACATTGGCCTTGTGTGGTCAAGACACGGTTATCAGACCGAGGCGATTAAGTGGTTCAAAAGGGCTCTAAATGCAAAAGAAAAAATCGGTGATGAAAAGGGGATGGTTATCATTTACATTGATCTTGGATACGCACATAGTATGGTCGGAGAGTTTGAGCAGGCGGAAAATGTTTTGAAAGAGGGCCTTCTTAAAAATAAGTACAGGGTAAAAAGTGATTTTCTGGCATACCACCTATGGCACGGTATGGTCTATAACTACATAAGATGGGGTAAGTACGACCTCGCCATGGAAGCCCTTTCCAGTCTTGAACAGTACTCTGAAAAAATACCGTCGTACCTGCCAGGTGAAGTTGATCTCTTCAGAGGATTTATTTATCTCAAAACGGGACATGTAGAGGAGGCTGAAGCGGTGTTTAAAAAGGCGAAGCCAAGATCTGAGGACGATTACGGATACTACTTTTTCTCATGTGAATTTCTGATAGAAACAGGCAGGACGGAGGAGGCGATTCACCTCATAAGAGAGGCTCTTCGTATTGCAGAAAATACTGGATACCTGTGGGAGAAGGCCCTTCTGCTCCGCTATCTGGGATTGTCGTATAAAAGGGCTGGAAATAAAGCCAGGGCAAGAGAGTATTTGAGAAGGGCCAGGTCAGTTTTTGAGCAAATCCAGAATCAGTTTGAGATGGAAAACACAGAGAGGATGATCCGGGAACTCTCAGGGTGATTCAGGGGAAGAGAATCCTTTTTTGAAAGTGGGGGCGGCGGCCTCCGGCCGCCGCCCCCAAAAGAACTAATACTCCATCTCGCTCTTCACGCTTATCCTGTCCTTGAACACCATATAAGTCCAGATCTGATAGAGCAGGACAATGGGAACCAGAAGCACTGCCACGATCGTCATGGTCTTCAGCGTGTAGTGACTGGCAGACGCATTGTATATGGTTAAGCTCCAGGCCGGATTCATCGTTGAAATCATTATCCTCGGATAGAGACCTGCAAAGACCATCACCGTGGCAAAAACTATCGTTAGTGAACTCCAGAGAAACGCACATCCACTCCTTCCCTGTCTGGCCCTGAAACCGGAAATCAGGAGAGAGATGGCCGCAAGAACGGCAGCGAGATAGGCCAGACCCGGCACTGACCCCTTTGTAAAGTAAGGGGTACCGAAGAGTGACCACAGGATGAAGATCACTGCAAATATAACGGTCCAGATCCAGAGTTTCTTTGCCGTAGCCTTCGCTCTCTCAGCCATTTCGTCGGCAAGTTTCAGGGAAAGGAAGTTGGCTCCGTGATAGGCAAAGAGAAGGACAAATGTCACACCAGCAACAAGGGTGAATATACTGATAAGGCCCAGAAGGCCACCGTGATAGTACATCTTTTCGTCAATGGGAACTCCACGGATGAGGTTTCCAACTGCGACACCCCAGAGGAGGGCGGCCAGAAAGCTTCCAAGGAAGTTCATCCAGTCCCAGAAGTTTCTCCAGGACGGATTTTCTACCTTACTTCTAAATTCAAATGATACGCCTCTAACGATGAGTCCAAGAAGTATCAGGAAAAGTGCGAGATAAAATCCACTGAACAGGGTTGCGTAAACCTGGGGAAAAGATGCGAAGAGAGCGCCACCGGCCGTGATGAGCCAGACCTCGTTGCCATCCCAGAAAGGTCCGATGGCATTTAATATTGCTCTCCTCTCCTCGTCCTTCTTCCCGAGGAAGGGGAGGAGTATCCCCACCCCGTAGTCAAATCCCTCGAGGAAGAAGAACCCGATGAAAAGCACTGTTACGAGAATAAACCAGATTGTCTGGAATACCATGGTTAAACCTCCTTAGTATCCTTCCTGAGTTGCCCCTTCGGGCCCCTGTTTTAAACCATATCTTACGAGAAGATAAACATCCGCCACCATCAGGATACCGTAAACCGCAGTGAAAAGGAGCAGGGTAAAGAGAACAGATCCAGCAGAAAGGTTTGGTGATACGGCGTCTTTAATCTTCAGGAGGCCGTAAACGATCCAGGGATTTCTACCAAACTCGGTGAGCATCCATCCGAATGTGTTGGCAAGATAGGGGAAGAAAACAGACCATACAGCAAGCTTGAGGAATCCTCTCGGAATCTCAGACGGATCCCTCTTAGCATAAGGTAAAGCGATCAGGGCAATTATAAGCATGAGGAATCCGAGCCCCACCATAAGCCTGAAGGACCAGTAGCATGTTTTAATCGGCGGAATGTAATTTCCGGGACCGTACTTTGCTTCGTATTCCATCTGAAGATCTTTTATACCTTTCACCTCACCACTGAATTTGTTGTAAACCAGGAAGCTCAGGAAACCGGGTATCTTGATGTCAACGGGATTTCTCTGGTTCTTCGTGTCAATAATGGCAAAGAGAGAAAAGCTCGCAGGATCCTCTGTTTCCCAGAGGGCCTCGGCGGCGGCCATCTTTGTGGGCTGGATTCTTGTGAGGTGCTGACCCTGAATGTGACCGATGATGATGACGAGGATCACACCAATAAGACCATAGACAGCTCCCCATTTGAAGGAGCGCCTGAAGAATTCAACCTCCTTTGTACCTTTGAGAAGGTGGTATGCGCTGAAGGACAGAACGAAAAAGCCTGCGGTGGTTATCCCGGCTGTGAGGACATGGGGGAACTGGACCCAGACATTGGGGTTGGTGAATATGGCCTTGAAGCTGGTCAGGAAGACTCTACCGCCTTCAAGTTTGTACCCCACAGGCTCCTGCATAAAGGAGTTTGCTATGAGGATCCAGAGGGCGGACAGGTTAGAACCTATGGCAACAAGCCAGATGGTGAGCGCGTGCGTTTTCTTCGAGAGTTTGTTCCAGCCGAATGTCCAGACACCCAGCATGGTGGATTCAAGGTAGAAAGCCAGGAGTGCCTCGATTGCGAGGGGGACGCCGAAGATGTCACCCATAAAGCGGGAGTACTCTGCCCAGTTCATACCAAACTGGAATTCCTGCACGATACCGGTCACGACACCCATGGCGAAGTTTATGAGGAAGAGCCTTCCCCAGAACTTTGCCATCTTCTTGTATATCTCGTCACCGGAGGAGACATACTTACTCTCCATTATGGCGACGAGTATAGACAAGCCAAGGGTCAGTGGTACGAAGAAAAAGTGGTAGATTGTGGTGATGGCAAACTGCCATCTCGAGAGGGTTAACACATCCATAACCTATACCTCCTTTTAGTTTTCAAGGCAGGGCCAATCAGGCAAGTTATTATATAATACAAATTTGCCGTTTTTACAAGAGAGTTTTTGTTGATAATTTTTCAAAATTGACGACCTTTTTATTTTATAAGACCTTGATTTATAATCAACACATGCGGAAGAGGAGCGAGGTCCTTGGAATTGTGGTGATGGGAGGTCCGGCACCTGGCATAAACGGTGTTATAGGGGCCGTCACCATAGAAGCCATTAACGAAGGGCTTGATGTTATTGGAATCCTCGATGGATTCAAATGGCTCAGTAGGGGAGATACCTCCTACCTCGTTCCCCTGTCCATAGAAAATGTTTCACGCATACACTTTACAGGTGGATCGATCCTCAGATCTTCAAGGGATAACCCGATAGACTCACGGGACAAGATGGAGAATCTCGTAAAGTCCTTCTCAGAATTAAGGATAAAGTATCTGGTTACGATTGGTGGTGATGGGACGGCTACACTTGCTTATAAACTGAAAAAACTCCTGGGAGACCGGATAAAGATTGCCCATGTCCCGAAAACCATAGACAACGACATCCCCCTTCCCGAGAATATGCCCACTTTTGGCTTTGAAACGGCAAAAGAACTTGGAACCGACCTCGTCCGTAACATCATGGAGGACTCAAGGACCACCAACAGGTGGTATTTCGTCGTCACTATGGGGAGGGAGGCGGGACACCTTGCCCTCGGGATCGCCAAGGCGGCAGGAGCTACCCTTGCCGTTATCCCTGAGGAGCTCAAAGGGGACCGTGTGCCACTCAGGTACATAGCAGACATTCTGGAAGGAGCCATTATCAAAAGAAAGGCCCTTGGCAGGGAGGATGGAGTTGCCGTGATCGCTGAGGGAATCGCCCTTCGTATTGATCCACAGGATTTTCCCGATAAAAAGATAATGGAGCGCGATGATTTCGGACATTTGAGACTTTCCGAGATCCCCCTCGGCAAGATCCTCAAGGATCCCGTCCTGGAATCCCTGAAAAAGAGAGGAGTGGACATCAAGATTCTCGATGTGGAGATCGGATACATCCTGAGAAGCGCCCCACCCATTGCTTTTGACATTGAATACACCAAAAACCTCGGTCACGGTGCCGTGGAATACCTTCTGAAAATGGACGGCAATGGAGCCATCATATCTTACGAGAATGGACAGTTGAGGCCCATCCCATTTGAAGAACTGGTTGACCCCGTATCAGAGAAACTCAGAGTCAGATTCGTTGACACTGATTCTGAGACTTACAGGGTGGCACAGGAATACATGATAAAGTTGAAAAAGGAGGACTTCGAGTCTCCTGAGCAGATAGAAGAACTTGCCAGGGCGGGCAACATGTCACCTGAAGAATTTGTTAAAAGATTTAAGTACCTCGTTGAATAGGGGGTGTAACATGCAGTTAAAAGTCATAGTCAACAACCTTATAACTGACCCCCGATTTAAGTACGGCTGGGGTCTTTCTATTTTTGTTGAAGGCCTTGAGGAGGGGCTTCTCTTCGATACAGGTCCTGACGGGGTAACCCTCCTTAAAAATCTGGAACTTGCCGGTGTGAAACCCGACGATATAAAGCACATTGTAATCTCTCACATACATCTTGATCACATCGGAGGACTCACTGAACTGCTTGAGGAAATGTCGCACAGTCCCAGAGTCTATATTCCTGCTTTCATTTCAAAAGAATTTGAGGATAGAGTAAAAAGACACGGAGCCAGAGTCGTAAGAATCTCAGAAGTTACCCAGATCTATGATGGAGTATATTCCACAGGTCAGCTGGGAACGGTACTGGTGGAACAGTCTCTTGTTGTTAAAACCCCAAAGGGGCTCGTTATACTTACTGGCTGTTCCCATCCGAAAGTGACATCCATAGTGTCTCATGTCAGAGGAGCTTTTCTTGATCAGCACATTTATCTCGTACTCGGTGGTTTTCACCTTATCGAAAAAGACCGTAACTACATTCTTGAGACCATGAAGTACCTCAGGGTCATAGGTGTTGAAAAGATATCACCCTCCCACTGTTCCGGAAATGTCGCAATAGAAGTGGCAAAGGAGGTTTTCGGAGAGGAAAACTATATTGACTCTGGCGCTGGAGCCATTATAAATATAGAATGATGATGGACTTAAAATTTGATGAGCCATACTTTTTGAGGAATCTGGTGATCCATCCCATCGTGGGTGGTAACGGCGGGAGTTTTCTCACCGTGGATGAGGCCCGCCAGGCCGGGATGCTGAGCATTAACGACACAGGGATGGTTGAGGAAGTAGATATTGACTTTGGAGGAGGCGGTAATCTGTTTATCCTCGACGGAGAAGAAATCCTCGGAGCACTCCAGAACAGAGTGTTCAACACTTCCATGATCGCCACTGAACCGGTACAGAGAAGGGTTCCCGTGACATGTGTGGAACAGCACAGGTGGGAGGGAGATAGAATTTTCAGTCACTCAGATGTCGTCGCATACCCATCTTTGAGGTCCATTCTCGCCTCATCCGTTACCAGATCCCTGAAGGTCTCAAGGTCTTTCAGGGCTGATCAGAAGGCAGTCTGGAAGTCTGTTAAAAATACCCTCAAAACTTTCAAAGTAAGCTCCGTTACAGGCTCCATGCACGATGCCTTTTCCACCCTTAAAGATGAGATAGATAGATTTGTTGAAGAGGCGGAGTTTCCTGAAAATACCCGTGGGTTCATCGCAGTTGCAGGGAACAAAATTCTCGGTATGGATGTATTTGTGGGTCCGGAACTTTTCAGGAAACTCCGGAAGAAATTACTCAGAGGTTACGCACTCGAGGCTCTTACAAGGATGTCCGGGAGAACCATACCCTCCACCGACGAGATAAAGGATTTTGTCAAATACCTTTTCTCCCGGGATTATCTAAAAACCCCAGGAGTGATAGAGGGCGAGGAACTGAGGTATTCAGATAAAAAAGTCGCAGTCCATGCCCTGAAGAAAGGAGGAGAAGTCATACACCTTGCCGGTTTCCCCGTTAAGTAAACCCGACCCCATAAGGGAAGAATTCGTAAAGCGTGTCAGGGAAAACTTTCCAGAAGAGGAAGCGGTCCGTATTCTTGAGGCCCTCGAGTTTGCTGAAGAGAAACACAGGGGAGTTTATAGGAAGTCCGGAGAACCCTTCATCACCCATCCCATAAGCGTTTCTCTGATCCTTATGGATTTTCGAATGGACCCAGACACCATCATTGCAGGTCTTCTTCACGACATACTTGAAGACACGGAAACCACTCCTGAAGAAATAAAGAACAGGTTTGGAGAAGATGTCCTATTTCTCGTAGAAGCTGTCACAAAGATACAGAGGATCCCCATAAGGGGGCTCGATAAGGACAGGATCGGGAAAGTTTACTATCAGAAGGCGGAAACATACAGGAAGATGATCCTTGCCTTTGCACACGATTTCCGTGTCCTCATCATAAAACTTGCAGATAGGTTACATAACATGCAAACCCTGGAATCTCTGGATCCGAGAAAGAGGGAGCAGATTGCCCGTGAGACCCTCGAGATATACGCCCCTCTTGCACACAGACTGGGTATGTGGAGGATAAAGTGGGAACTTGAGGACCTGTCCTTTAAGTACCTTGAGCCGGAGAAATACGCCGAACTTGCCAGGAAAATCAGAGAAAAGAGAAGGGACAGAGAGAAGTTTTTAAGTCTCGTGGAAAAAGAACTGAGTATGGAATTGAGAAAACGGAACATCGACGCCAGGATCATCTCCCGCCCGAAACACATTTACTCAGTGTATCAGAAGATGGTGAGAAAAAACAAAAAGTTTGAAGAGCTTTACGATCTTTACGGCATAAGGATCATCACAAAGAGCAACGAGGATGTTTACAGGGCTCTCGGTGTCGTACACTCTGTTTACACACCGGTACCCGGTAGATTCAAGGACTATGTGGCCTATCCCAAGCCCAACTTTTATCAGTCCCTCCACACCACGGTAATAGGTCCCGACAACCGGTTTATCGAAATCCAGATAAGGTCAGAGATAATGCACGAAATAGCAGAATTCGGTATTGCAGCCCACTGGAGGTACAAAGAGCAAAAAGAACTTGGAAATAACGCCTATCCGGGCTGGCTACACAACCTCATCAACACATCAAAGAGTATCGATGACCCGAGAACTTACTATCAGTTTCTGAAAGATGAACTGAGGGAAGAGGACATCTTCGTTTTTACCCCCAGAAAGGATGTCATAATCCTGAAAAAACACTCAACACCTGTTGACTTTGCCTACGCAGTTCACACCGAGCTTGGTCACAGGACGAGGGCGGCAAAGGTCAATGGAAAACTCGTACCGCTCGATTACGAGCTGAAAAATGGAGATGTGGTGGAGATCCTTACCGGTACCACCCCCTCCCCCAGCAAAGACTGGCTGAGATTCGTCAAAACATCATCAGCAAGACAGAAGATCAAGGCTTACTTCAGAAAGATCGAAAGGGCTCATAAACTCTCCCGTGGAAAAGAGGAGTTTATGAAACTCGTAAGGAAAGTGCTGAATGCCGACATTGATTATCAGGAAGTGGCTAAAAGTATTTACCAGGACCTGAGACTCGGTTCAGAAACAAATCTCTACATCCAGCTCGTCGAGGGGAGAATAAATCAGAAAGCCCTGAGAAAAACAATTCTGCAGAAATTTGCAGGAGAAGAGATTAAAATCGGTGAAAGCATCTACAAAGCTCTAATCGAAGAGCTGAAAGTAGAAGATTCGGATAAGGTTACATCAAGACTCATCAGATCCTTCAACATGTTTGCAGAGGAAGAGCTTTACCTCGCCCTGCAACAGAAAAGAATTTCAAGGAAAAAGCTCACAGGCAAG
>JALSOY010000120.1 GCA_026986235.1 Caldifarciminota bacterium | reverse complement strand
GGATGTTGAGAGATTAACCACGATGTCCGATCTCTTTTCAGCCAGAACCCGGGGAGCAGCAATGACAATCGTGTGCTCCTCCGTCAAAAGACCAATGCCCCGAAAACCCACAAGGAGTCTGTCCCCGTCCGGATCCGTTGCAAATCCAATGTCCGCCTCTCCTTTCAAGAGTAACCGGTCGAGGTCCACGAGATTCTCCTTCCTCGGCTCAGGGGGATGAGGGAAAAACCCTGAAGGCTCGCAGTTGAGTTTTATCACCTCGACACCCATTCTTTCAAGCAAGTGGGGCAGTGCATGATAATTTGCACCGTTAACAGCATCAATAGCCACTTTTAAACCCGATTTTCTCACACTTTCAACATCAACATAAGTAGATGAGAGGATTTTGTCTATATGATCGTCGATTGCTCCATCGTAAAACTTAACTTTCCCCACACTGTCCCATTTTACCCACCTGTAATTTTCTTCCAGAACACTTCTGATCTTATCTACATCCTCAGCAAAGGTAAAAATTCCACCTTCTTTAACCATTTTTAGTGCGTTCCACTCAATTGGATTGTGACTGGCCGTTACAACTATCCCACCACGGGCATTTTTTTCTCTAACCATAAAAAGAACCGTAGGGGTGGGCACTATTCCTATATCAACCACATCGTTTCCGGCAGCGAGAAGAGAAGATACAGCAGCCGATTTAACCATATCTCCGTGGGGCCTCGTATCCCTGCCAACATAATAAACACCCTGTCCCATCACGCGAGCAAAGGCGTGGGTGTACTTTAAAATTACATCAGGGGTAAGAGTCTCACCCACCACCCCTCTTAACCCTGACACAGTGAAGAGTAATCTCTTCATACCTATTCTCCGATAACCTTTATGAGGACTCTTTTGGGCCTCTGACCGTCAAATTCAGCGTAAAAAACCTGCTGCCACGGACCAAAATCCAGTCTCCCATCAGTTACAGGGATCACGACCTGATGATGGATCAATAGACTCTTGAGATGGGCATCAGCGTTGGTCTCCCCTGTAAGATGGTGTCTGTAATCTTTCCGGAAAGGCGCAAGTTTCTCAGCCCATTCAAGAATATCCTGAATTATGCCGGGCTCGTCGTCGTTTACATACACGCCCGCCGTAACATGCATGGCTGAAACCAGAATCAACCCCTCATTTATACCGCTCTCCTTTAGTGCCCTTTCCACCTCAGGGGTGATGTTTATAATTTCTCTCAGTTTCTTCGTGTTAAAAGTCAGGTATTTCGTATAAGATTTCATCACATACCTCCCAACCAGAAAATTAATCCGGCTATTATGCTCCCGAGGAGCGAAGCCGTGAAGTTGACCATATTGTTGCCAAACCACCTGATACCTCTCAGATACTTCAGCCTTTCCCCACAATGATATTCCACATCAAAAATTCCCCCACATTTTTCACAAAAATACTGGACCTCAAGGGTAGCGCCAAGAAAACTATCCAATACATTACCAAGAAATCCAAGCAATCCGGTTATCATGAAGATTTTAAATCCATATCCATAAAAGAGAAGGAACGCCGAGATCAAAAAACTGCCTGCAAGTCCTCCGAGAGATCCACAGGGTGAAACTGCGCCAGAACTCCCTCTTGGCAACTTTTTGAAGTTAACAATTGACCTTGGCATCAGACGGCTCAGGGCACCAATTTCGGTTGACCAGGTATCTGAATTAACAACGGAAAGTGCCACAATGTAAAGGACATACCACATCTTCCACGGGTAGAGAAATTCAAGTAGAACAAAGATTGCAGGTAAGCCTCCATTTGCCAGGACCTGAGCCGCATCCCGTGCTTCTCCACTTTTTATAACACTTCTTCCCTTTACGAGCTTGGTCAGGATACTGGATGTAAGGAAAAAGGTTATTATCGGGAGGGCCCATTTTATTCCACCGATTGAAAAAATCAGTGTCCCGATAACGAGTGTAACCATCCCCCCATCGTATGTTAAAAATCCCAGAATTATTGATGGAATGGCCAGCAGAAGAGCGAGGGTAAAGCCGTATATAAACTCAGAACGAAATCCCGACTTTTCAATGTAAAACAGGAAAAACGAAAGCCCTACCGGAAGGGTGAGGTTGTCAATACCACCGAAAAAACCACCCTCGAGAGAGATAGCAATGATAGAGAGAAAGAGGGCAGCAAGAAAAGGTTGATGGAAAAACGCGGTCATGACAAAAAATACCACAAGCCCGACTGAAAGAGAACCACCAAGACTTTTAGTACCGCCTCTGGACGAGAACCTTTTTATGGGTATTACGGATCCCACCATGGCGGCAAGTGCGTCCCCGTAGAAGAGAGCCGATAGACTGGTAAAAAAGATGAGTTTCCTTTTGAAAAAAAACAGCGTGACGATGAAAACAGAGAGAGGATAAAGTATCGTCCCGGCAGATTCCCTCTCCACTCCTTCCATTCCTTTAAAAGTCCCAAGAAAAAGGCCGATCGCATTGATAAAGACAAAGATTACTGAGAGCAGAAGTATGGGGAACGGACCCGCGAGAAACGGATACGACAGAAAAATCAGGGTGCCAACGCCTATGTGAACGATTTTTCTCGAAACTTCAGGGCTGACAACTCGTTTCCTGTGGAGGATTTCAGAAACACCCACGAGTGAAAAGATGGCAAAAAACAGGATTATGGTAACTGCAATCTGACTCATTTCCAGTAGGATTCAAATCCCTCTATCTTTCTCACTTCTTTAAGGAGCTTCTTCACATCCTGAGCATCGTCCCTTGGGATAACGAGAGTGACATCACCTGTGTGAATTACCACCATATTTTGAACATTATAGATGGCAACAAGCCCACCGTCTGAGACTATAATGTTATTTTTCCCACCAAGAACGACGGCGTCTCCAATAACGACATTTCCATTCTCGTCAGTATCAACAACCCTGTCAAAGGATGAGAAAGATCCGACATCTTCCCAGTCGAATAGTGCTTCAACAACCGCGATATTCTCAGCTTTTTCCATCACACCGTAATCAATTGATATCTCTTCTACCTCACCGTAAAAGGCAAGTAAATCTTCACCCCTTGTGAGATCGTATTTCTCAAGAAGGGCATATAGTCCCGGCATGTGTTTTTTGAATGCATCAAGGATATCCCTCACGCTCCATACAAACATGCCGGAGTTCCAGTAAAAGTTTCCACTGTTCAGGTATTCAACCGCCCTCTCCCTGTCGGGTTTTTCGTGGAACTTTTTTACTTTAAAAGCTTTGAGGTCGCCCCACTCTTCAATTACACCATCTCTTTCGATATAACCATACCCGGTCTCTGGCCTGTCCGGCACGATTCCGATGGTTACGAGGTAGCCTCTCCTGGCAATTTTCACGGCAAACTCAACGGTCTTTTTAAATCCATCGACATCAATAATTACATGATCTGCGGGCACCATGAGTATAACGGCGTCGTTGCCTGCAACCTTCTGGACTACCTTTGCCATGAATGCGCAGGCGGCAGCGGTATTTTTACCAACGGGCTCAAAGAGCACCCTGTAACCGGGGAAATATTCAAGGAACTTGTGTTTGAGTTTCTCCGTGGTGATAAAAATTACATTCTCTCTGGGTACGAGGGATTCAACTCTTTCAGTGGTAAGTTCAATGAGGGTCTTTTTCCTGCCAATTTTAAGGAACTGTTTAGGGTGCGATTCGCGGGACAGGGGCCACAAACGCTCCCCTTTCCCACCCGCCATTATACCAGCAAAGAGATTTTTCATAAAATAAAAAAAGAGGGGGAGAGTAAAAACTCTCCCCCGTCAAATTTACATTCCTACATTCAGGCTCAGTACATGGACAAAGGACAGTCTGCCGTAGTTTCTCAACCCGTAGTCAATGGATATGGTCCTTCCGATATAAACCTTCTTGAGACCGAATCCGGCTGAAAAACCTTCAAGAATTGAGTCCAGGGTGTCGAACTGAGTTCTATCCATGTCGTAGATATATCCGAGTCTCAGGGCAAGGAGATTTTTAAGGCTGTATTCTGCTCCAAAGCAGAGCTTTTCGAGGCCATCGCTTGGATGGATGAGGTCCATGGCGACGGAGAGATCCGGCGTGACTTTCATAGAGAGACCCAGTCTGAACATCAGCGGCATGTCGTAATCTTCTGTAATGATACTCACCGGGAGTGGCTCACCGTTCCAGCCAAAAGAGTCTGCCCAGGCAGGATCGACCATCGTTGTCTCAAGGTTTTTACCGGAGAACTTCATGGAAGTCCCAAAGTTCTGGAGAGAAAGGCCGAGAACGAGGTTTTTCCAGCCTGTCTCATAATAGGATCCGAGATCTAAGGCCATTCCCTTTGAACTCATATCCCAGATGGACTGGAAGACGCCTTTAAATGTAATTCCAAAGCCAAATTTATCGGTAAAGCGGCGGGAATAAGTGACACCGATAACAGCGTCATGTGCTCCATAGGTATCGCCACTTGAATTGTCAGGATCCTGTATGGTCGTTACAGGAATACTTCCGTAGTTGAGGTAACCCAACTGCAGACCGAGAGCTCCGTAAAGGCCAAAGGGCATGACAGCAGATATGTACTCGTACTTTATTCCTGCAAACCAGTTGTAATGGGAAAACGCAACTCCAGTTTGTTTCAAAAATGAGAGTTTACCTGGATTCCAGTAGGCAAGTTCCGGTCCGGATCCCATGGCTACAAAGGCATCACCAAGGGCGAAAGCCCTCGCTCCAACGCCAATCTTGAGGAACAGAGCTCCCCTTGATCCCACCTTTGAGAAAGCATGGACTGAACTTACAAGAAAGATCGTTAATAATCCAAGATAAAAGGTCCTCTTCATTTCTATTACCTCCTAATCAAAAGATGAGGGAAAACTTACCAACTTTTGTCTTTCCATCAGGTGTTTCGATGTGGTAGATGTAAACTCCTGAGGCAGGTCTCATTCCGTACTTGGTAAGCAGATTCCATATGGCGTCTCCACCGTCCTTAGCCGCATCGTGCTCTATTTTGGCTATCAGGTCTCCTGTAAGTGTATATATCCTGATGGTACACTTTGATGGAAGGTGTGTAAATCTGATTCCCTTACGGAGAAGCTTGGAACGATCGAAAGGTGTCACGACGATATATGGATTTGGGACAACCTGTACGCTATCGAGAGAGTAGTTGGTAATTTTTTCCTGAGGTGTAACTTTGATCACAACACTGTCTTTATCCGTGAACGGTGGTCTCAGGCCAATTTCAGGTGAATAATAAGTTGATATGTGCCATACATCACCCTCCTGAGGTGGCGTGGACGCCGTATCCCTGACAAAGACAAAGTATGGTGATCCGGCGAGAGAGAATCCAAGAAGAAGCCTTGGAGCTGCAGTCACATCGATGGAGTCTCTCGGCACTCCACCTAGACCAAATCTGAAGGTCCAGCCATAAGCACCATTTGCCCTGCTGGTCGGATCAAAGGGGAGTTCCATCATTCTGGTGGAGTCAAAAACCGTTGCCTTCAGGTAGTTACCATTCCTGTGCCAGGTTATGTAGTAGTCGCCTGGATAGAAATAGGCAGGGGACTTGGGTTTGATCCAGGTACCATTTATAGAGTCAACAAGTGCTGAATCTCCCCCGTACAGACTGAGCTTCCACGAAGAACCAGGAGTATTACTCCAGTAAGTGGTGTCCATGATGAAGAAGAATGAATCTTTCGTAACATCAATCGTTAGATCGAGTGCCACACCGTTAAATGTTATTGGAAAGTCAGGTCTGCCAACCCAGTGTTTTACAATTATGTAATCAGTGTTACTGATCCATATAACATTTGAGACCTCAGAGAATGCAAGATGCGTGGTGTCAAGAACAATAGAATCACCAGATGTTATGTAATAGTAGATAGAATCGTAAGGGGAAGCACCCGTTAAACCGGATGGATATTTATTTACAAATTTCAGCACATAGGTACCCGGTTTAAAGAAAGTTGTATCGTATGTTGCCACATAGGCATCCACCTTGGTTGCATTGGACAGACCGTAAATTTCAGAGGATGAGGTAGGTGCTCTGAGGTCCGGCGGCTGTGACTGTGGAGTTGCCTCGACGGTTACCACATTGAACAATGAGAAGGGCTGAATTCCTATGGTATCTGAGCCAGAAATAGTGTAGTTCGAGTAATTTATGTCGTAGGCCTCAAGTTTGTAGGTGTATTTAACGCCGTTAATGAGGTTTGAATCTATGTAACTGTGCGTAAGACCGGTCTCACTACCAAGTACTATACTGTCAGTGTAAACCACTCCTCCGGTAGCTGGTGAGATAACACTGTCTGTGTAAACAACTGTATATCCATCCTTGGCATCCCAGACTCCAAGCGTATCCCAGTTAACAAGGTCAATAGACCTCAAAAGGCGATACCCTGCAAAGTCCAGTGCTCTGTAGGCAGGGTTGTAAAGCCTGTTGGTATCTCCATTGGGTAGAATAAGCTGGCTGACCTTAAACCAGTAATCGTCTGTGTCCACCTCTGCTGCGTTATCCCAGTAGAGGAAAACTTTTTTATCCAGTGCCGTTACCGTGAGTTTTGGAGGAGCAGGAGGCTGAGGACCTGCGAAACCTGAGTTGAAGATCTCGAGGACCTGTCTTGCCACAGGGAAGAGTGAAGCTGTATCAGGGGCAACAAACACTGCAAAAGCTATATTCACGGTATCTCCAGGTGCAAGGTCAAGTGGTCCTGAAACCTGTAAGTATCTCTTGTCACCGGGACCATAGATGTCCGACATAAACGGATCATAGTACGGAGGCCTCGATCTGTAATCGTAGCCGGCCATAACGAGATATCTTTCATACTTGTTCTGAGGGTCAATGTCTATGGTGAAGATCTTGAATGCAGTCATTCCAAGGGGTTCACCTGGATATATCGTGTCGTTCACTTCAGGGTTGTCAGGGTCTATTAAAACCACCGTATCTGTGGCAAGTGGTGTAACTGTCGCAAATCCCCTGGGGTACTGTGTGGTATCAGCATAAACACTATTGGAGTCAGGAACGAGAAACATCGTTCCCACTACACCGGGAGTATGTGCCCATCCGGGCTCAGGGTCTGTCTGGTACTGGTAGGCCATATTCAGGTTAACGGTATCCTCACCAAATACATAGGTTCTCACAAATCCCACAAGGTCATTGGCACTGGTTCCGGCTTCGTTTCCAATGTCGTTGTCAAAAGTGGGGCCAACATACATATTTTTAATGGTATCTGTTCCCACATTAACGATGTGCTGGATGAAGAAGATAATGTCCTCTTTGAGGGGGCCGATGAAGGAATATGTCTGCTGGATTACCGCAATGTTAAGTGGTTTATTCTCGGGAACAAAGTGCTGACCGGGCTCTCTATCGTTAAATACCACATAGGAATCTTCGATGGAGAGTGTGGAGTCACCGCCCTGAGAGTTTTTGAGAGGCCACTCATAACCCGGAGGGATCTTTCCATAAATGTAAACTCTGTCAACGGGGTCGCTCAAAGATGGCTGGGTAATGTCGGAGATCTTAGCAGGAACAAATTCACCACGGCCAGAATTGGGGTTGTACCCACAGGTTACATTGGTGTCTCCGTGAATAATTCCACCAACCCATAGACCTGCACCGTAAATGTAGGTTTCGTTTCTGTAATTTGCAGGCCACCAGGCACCTGATCCGTCGGATATGACATCGTGGGCAAAGATTCCGTAGTTCGTAAGCCACATCTTCAGCTGACCGGCTCCGGTAATAGAGGCGTCGAACATCTTAATTCCATTACCAGAACCTCCCTTTGTCCGTGCAGAAACCGGGGCAATCAAAAGAACCCCAAGTAGTAAAGCCAGTAATCTTTTCATGTTTAACCTCCTCTAAAAGTTGATTGAAAATCCAACTCTGATTCTTCTCGGGCTTCCGTAATTGTAAGGATCATACATGTAATCTCTTACATATCTGGAGAAGGATTCAAACAACTCGTCAGGCGTCAGTACACCATCTCCGTTGATGTCTTTTCTCGGGTCGTAGAAGGAACCTCCAATCCTGTAAAGGCTTGCCTGTGATGGAGGATAAACGAAGTTTGCAGGTGAATACCCGTAAAGGGTTCCAGCATCGTCAGGCTTTCCGGTGGTAGAATAGACATCAATTATGTTCTTGACATTGAATACATTTAGAACTTCAACTGTGAAGGCGAGTTTCTTCCCTGCGATCTGGAAATTCTTTGAAAACTTGAGATCTGTGGAGTGGTACCACGGTAGTCTCTCAGAGTTCAGATCTCCGGCCAGTTCGCCCTTCAATGTCCTCGGTGTGTACGGCTCACCGCTGTGTGCATTGAGTACAACATTAAGAAGTGCATCTTTCATGATTGATGTGGTTATGGGACCGAGCGCCACTACATCGGGGAAGTAGTATGTAAGTGAAAGATTTATAGAGTGCCTTCTATCGTAGTCAAGGGGATAAACCCGCTTGGGCGTCGGAAGGTTGTAATAGTAGTTCTGCCTGTAAAAGTCATAAACATCGGTTCCTGTTCCAAAAGCATACTGTAGAGTATAGGAGAGCTGGATGGATAGAGGCCTGGAAATCTTTTTGAAATCGAGCTCAATTCCCTTAACATTACCCCAGTCTGCGTTGACATAAACGAAGTAGGAGCCCGGAATTGCTGAAACGACACGGGTAGCAGGCCAGTTATATATGTCCTTATAGAAGGCTGTGACGCCAAAGGCCATGTCTGTTGTCAGCTGTGTCGTAATACCTGCCTCATACTGAATACTCTTTTCCGCCTTCATATCAGGGTTACCAACGATCGTATTCCCTCTTCTCGCTATCTCCTGAGGCGTGAGGTTGATGGCATCAAACATGTACATCATGGGAGGAACCTGGAAGAAATATCCGTAACTGAAGTGGACCGTTTGCCTGTCTGAAATAGGAAATGCAATTCCAAGTCTTGGACTCACCTGGAATTTGGACTTCGCCTTCTGCTTGGTTACCTCGTTGAGGTTAACCACCGTCGTCGTATCAAGAATTGCAGGTGCCCAGTAGTAAGCATTGGCATTCATGTAGTCAAACCTTATACCTGCGTTGATCACAAGACCCTTGAACTCCATCTTGTCACGAAGGAAGTAAGAAAGGGTGAAAGGTTTGATGGGCTGAGTGGTCGTATCGTTTACAAGCTCTCCAAGGTAATCGGGGTCATCTCCGAAATATGTCGTCCACGGGTCTTCTCTCTGTGGATCCACCACATCGTAATAATCGATGTTGTAGAATCTCCCTTCAAACCCAGTCTTTATCTCGTGGTACCTGTGAGTTTGCCATGTGAGGTCACCTTTCAGGTTGATGGAAACTTCCTTCCTTGCATTAAATGCCCTGTAAAATCCTCTGTTATAGAACCTTGCACTCTGCGAGGTCCAGCCCCATGGATTATCCGATGTCGCATAGTATGTTTCGTAATATATGGAGCCCGGTCTGCGACCCGGATCAATTATCCAGTAGTCTCTGAAAAGCTCGTTAAAGAAACCCTGCCGTTTTTGCAGGTCGTAGAAAACATCTCTCACGCCATAAGATCTGATCTGGGTAAACATGCCAGCCCTGATGTTGTAAAAGAGTTTCTCATTGACCAGATGGTTCAATCCCACGACAAGCTGGTACTGTTTTCTGTACTGGGATCTGAAGTGATCAAGATAGTACTTCCATCCATTGTCGTAATCACCATGTTGATCTCTTGAGACAAATCCAGAGACAAATGTCTTAATAGCAGGCGAAAGCTTGTAAGTAAGTTTACCCATAATGTAGTACTGCTGCCTGTCCTGGTGTGGAAGTGAGTACGGGTGATCTCTGTACCAGTCTCTCCAGTACTTTGCCATCTGGTAAAATTCCCAGTAATTGTTTTCAATCTCACGCCTCACTGCCTGAGTTCCATTCTCGTATGCATCGAGAATGGGGTAATCGGGAACTCTGGTGAATCTTGGATTATAGTCTCTGGACCTTTCCACATATCCGGATATAAAGGCTTTGAGTTTCTTCCCGGGGACAAAAGGAATCGGGAAGCCTGTTGAGAAGTCGAGTCTATTGTAACCGAAATTATACTTGGTCGGCATGAAACCGTCTGTTTTATAACCTATAGTACCTGAAAATCTGCTGTACCCTTCTTTTGTGACGATGTTCACGACACCACTAAGGGCCTGACCATATTCGGCGTCGAAACCACCGCTAACGAGAGAAAACTCTTTAATCGCCTGAGTGTTAATAACTCCAACGAAGCCGCCAAACAGAGGTGAAGTAACCTGAAGACCGTCTATATAATAGGAAACCTCCTCGGGCCTGCCACCACGAACCACCAGTCCAGCACCTCTTGCAAACACACCTGACTGGAGACTTACAGCCGCCTGGAAATTCGTATAAGGAATCTGCTCGAGCTGTGTGGACTCCACTATCCTCATCGTTGTAGTGGCTTTGGTCTCCACAAGGGCCTTTTTCGCAACAACAACAACTTCTTTCGTCTTAATGGTAGCAGGTGTAAGTTCGAAGTTTACCTCTTTTGTCAGGTCAGCCTGGACTGTAACATTCTCCACGACCATATCTTTGTAACCGACAAAACTTGCCTTCAGTGTGTAAGTCCCGGGTGGAACATTCAGAATAACATAGTATCCTTCCTCGTCAGCGTAAGCACCCATAGTTGTACCAACTATCTGGATGCTCGCTCCTGGAAGAGGCTCTTTCGTCTGTGAGTCAATGACCCTACCCACGATCTTACCGGTGGTACCGGCAATAAGGGCAGAGGCCATAAATATTGCAATCAAAAGACCTTTTTTAAACATGCCAAAACACCTCCTAATATTTTCTATTAACTGTTCCGTGCCAGTTTAATGCCAGGGTATCTATAAAATCGATATTTTTAAGATCATCAGCAAAATTAGGGATCAACGATTTAATACAAGGTAATCCATTTACAGGAAGAATAGAATCCTTAACAAATGTTGGTTGTAAAGTAATAGCCAAAATATAATTTCCACTATTCAAATTAATTTCTAAAGAATCAGTAACAAATTCACCTCCTGGTAGTTCTGGTGCATTATTAACGAATCTACCAGGATAAGGGCCTGGGCCATCGTTGTCCGCATTCCCAAAATCGGTGAATCTTCCAAGAAGATAAATAGCCCCGGAATTCTTATCCTTTATCCACGCAGCGTAATCCCAGTAGTTTTCAAGATTCGGAAGATTGAAAGACTTACGAACTGAGTCCTCCTGATTTGGATAGGTTACCTCTCCAAGCCATAAACCTTTGTAAAATGGAGCTATTACCGTGTCAACAGAATCAGATAAAGCCTGGAATGGTATTTTATAATCCGTGTAAACATGGAGGAAATATTTCCCGTTCACAGGCTGATTCTCTTCGAATCCGAGCCTCCCAAATGCATAGGAGTTCCAGGGGGTCATCTCAAGATTTTCCGAAGAATCACTTTCAAAAACGCCGGCGAGAACAACAGCACCAGAAATATTCTCGTCGTTATCGTTGGCCGGTTCAATAGAAACCTCAAATCCAACCATTGTACCAAGATTCAAAGCAGTAGCTGATCCAGAGTAATTCCCGTTTGCATCCACCCGAAATTTTCCAGCACTCTCTATTCCATTTGGATAGATAATCCATGCCTCATAAATCAGATCCTGCGGCAGTACGGGAAGATTTTCTACCCTAAATGTCACGGTACCCTCATGGGGTGAGGTTACCGGTGTCTTACATGAACTGAATATCAATACTGCCGCTGCTGCCAGCAGTAATCCGACTCTCATCTTTTTTAACACTTCCATACTCTATCTCCTCCCTTGAATTTTTAAAATCTTCCCTTTGAAAAGCTCCCCTCCACCTTCTTTTACTCTCAGAAAATACACTCCACTACCAAGTTCACCCAGATTTACTGTTTTTTTGTTTTTTAACACCACTTTCATCTTCAAAGCTCCTGTAACATCGTATATTTTAACCTCTCCCGTCAATCTCTTATTAAAAATGAGGTCATTTAAAACCACAGAATTTGTTAATAATCCGGAATTCAACCGGGTGTGCTCTTCAATCCCCGTCCGGATACCAAAATACGACAGAATTTTCAGGAACAGATTCGTCCTTCCATTGGAAGCCTCACTCACGGATTCAAAGGGAAATGCAAAAAATAGCGATATATAGGAGCCTGTATAACCCACTCCCGCCACTCCAAAGTTTCCTGTTCCTGCCGGTGATGTGTAGTAAACCACCGTATCACCGCCCACAGGTTCGATAATGTCACCGGAGATATTGTTGGCCGCACTACCGGCTCCGTAAAGCCTGTAAAAGCTCCCTGTCCATGGGTTTTCCACGACTTCTTTGATTCCCCTATAGTTTCTGCCAGTCTGCACCACATTCGCCTTGAGATAGTTTGTGATAAAGTCACTGAAAGCAGCATTCTCCGCCATGAACTGAGAGCTTACAAAGAGATTACCACCTCCATCGAGATAACCTGAGACAGCAGAAATCAAATTCGTGTCAGGCGTCTCGTTGTTCCCCGTGTACCAGATTACAAGCTCCCTATCCAGTAAATCTTCAGGCTGAATATTTGGACTGGCAACCTCAAAATTTAATCCTGAAGCGGATATCACGCCCGTATAATAAGATAGCCTTGAGTCGTCAACATCGTCGTTAATAAGGAGAATCCCCGGTCTCCCAACAATCAATTGAAATGTATCAACTGCAAAGGGATTCTGTGGC
>JALSOY010000119.1 GCA_026986235.1 Caldifarciminota bacterium | reverse complement strand
AATGTGACGAAACTTCCACTTTTCATTGATAACTCAAGTGAAAAACCCATTGAAATGGCGTTCAAAGTTTACGCAGGAAAGCCTGTTCTCAACTCTATAAGCGGAGAGAACGCCGACAGACTTCTACCCATCGCAAAAAGATACGGTGCTGCCGTCGTTCTACTTGCAATGGACGAAAGGGGAATCCCTTCAACTCCTGAAGAGAGGGTAAAAATAATAAACAATCTGGTTAAAAAAGCACTTGATTCTGGGTTGACCATGAACGATCTCATTGCAGATCCTGTGGTACTTACGATCTCCACCTCCCGTGAAAACCTCGATGTTACTCTTAAAACGCTGAAAGCCCTGTCTGATCTCGGCATTCCCACCATTGCCGGACTTTCCAATCTCTCCTATGGACTACCCGGTAGAAAATTCTTAAACAGGGTTTTTCTCCCCATCGCCATCTGGCACGGCCTGGACTCTGCAATCATGAACCCCCTCGATGATGAGATGATCAACCTCGTTCACGCATCAGATGCCCTCTCCGGAAGAGATCCTGGCATGAAGTTTTACATTGAAAAGTATGGGAAACATGTTGACATCAGAGTCGAAGAAAGGGAAAAGAAAGCCCGTTCAATCGAGGAAGAGCTCTTCAATTCAGTTGTTGAGGGAGAAAGGGGGAAAACCGTTGAGCTTACGGAAAAACTCATAAAATCCGGTAAGAACGCCTTTGATGTTCTCAACGGGATTCTGATACCTGCCATGCAGAAGGTGGGCGAGCTTTACGAAAAGAGGGTTTACTTCCTTCCCCAGCTGATACTGTCTGCTGAGGCAATGGAGGGAGCTGCAAAGGTTCTCGAAGGGTATCTGAAAATTGATGGCAGGGCATCTAAAAAGGCAAAAATCGTAATGGCAACTGTGAAAGGGGATCTCCACGACATAGGGAAAAACATCGTTTCCCTCGTTCTCAGAAACTATGGTTACGAGGTTATAGATCTCGGTAAAAATGTAAGTGCTGAAAAAATCGTGAACGCTGCCAGGGATGCCGGCGCGGAGTTCATCGGACTTTCCGCACTTATGACAACGACCATGGACGGGATGAAGGATGTTATTGACCTGAAAAAAAAGGTATATCCACAGGCAAAGGTTCTCATCGGAGGGGCCGCCGTCAACGAAAAATTCGCCCGTGAGATCGGTGCAGATGCGTACGCAAGAGACGCCATTGAAGCAGTCAAAAAAGTTGAGGAATTGATGAAATGAAGTTCAGGGATTTCTTTAACGAAAAGGATTACATAATTTTTGACGGTGCAATGGGGACGGAAATTTACGCCCGTGGAGTACCGAAGGGGTTGTGCTACGATGAGTTGAACATAACCATGCCGGAAATTGTCAAAGAGATCCATCTGGCATACAAAAACGCAGGGGCAGAAGTGATAACAACCAATACTTTTGGTGCAAACAGGTTTATCCTTGAAGAATACTTCGGAATCGGTGACAAAGTGCGGGAAATAAACTACTACGGGGCAAGAATTGCAAGGCAGATAGCGCAACAGGACATCTTCGTAGCAGGTTCAATAGGACCTATTTCCCGCCCCCTCGATAGAGATAAAAGACTTTCAAAAGAAGAAGTTCGTGAAATTTTCAGAGAACAGATTGAAGCAATCCTTGAGGGTGGAGCAGACCTACTCGTCTTCGAAACATTTTCCTGTCTTGAAGAACTCATCGCAGGGATAGAAGTTGCAAGGGAAGTGGATAAAGATGTCTTCATAATAGCCGAGATGTCCTTTCCAAATAACGGGCTGACTCTTTTTGGGAAAAATCCCTATGAGGTTGCATCAAGGCTGGACCAGACCTCAGCAGATGTTGTGGGCTCCAACTGTGGCACAGGACCACAGAATGTTTACGAAGCTGTTAAAAAGATGTCGGCTGTAACGGACAGGGAACTCTCTGCCATGCCCAATGCCGGCCTTGCACGGTTCGTGCAGGGCAAGTTTTACTATCCTTACAATCCCCATTATTTTGCAGAATACGGAAGAAAGTTCCTTGCCGCTGGTGTGAAGATCATTGGCGGTTGTTGCGGAACGACACCTGAACACATAAGGCAGCTCAAAAAAAGGCTACATGGATTAAAACCCATAAGAAAACGGCCAAAAAGAATTACATTTGTATCATCTGAAGAACCTGTAAGGAAAAAAGAGGAGGTAAAATCGAAGCTGAAGAAACTCCTCGAGAAAGGCGGCGTTTTCCTCATGGAAGTTGATCCCCCGCGAGGTGCTGACCTCGAAAACCTGATTAAAAGAGTTGAACCCTACATCGAGAATGTTCAGGCCCTCACCGTTTCAGACAGCCCTATGGCAAGGCCCAGGATGTCACCGATTTCAACTGCCAGACTCCTTAAAGACAGGCTTGGTAAAGAGGTGGTAGTTCACTACACATGCAGGGATCGGAACATTATAGGCATGCAATCGGATCTCCTTGGCGCACACGCCCTCGGACTTGAGAACTTTATTGCCCTTGGAGGGGATCCTCCTTCAATTGGGGACTACCCCTTCGCAACCGGGGTTTATGACCTGACATCAGAAGGACTCGTGGAACTTATGTCAGCCCTGAATCACGGAGTTGACTTTCTTGGTAACCCCATAACCTCCAAAACAGGGTTTTTCATAGGTATCGGAATGAGGATACCTGAAGATCCAGAGGAGCTTGATGGCGTCTTCAGGAAGCTTGAAAAAGGCGCACATTTCGTTGTCAGTCAGCCGGTTTTCGATGTGGAAAAAGCCATAAGGGCCTTTAGAGTTTTAAAAGAGAGGGGTATACCCGTTGTTGCCGGGATCCTGCCCCTTATTTCGTACAAAAATGCGGAATATCTGCACTTCGAGGTTCCAGGAATTGAGATACCGGAAATTTTTCTTGAAAGGATGCGGGGAAAATCTGGTGAGGCAGGGGAGGTGGAAGGTCTGAAAATTGCACTTGAGATCCTTGAAAAAATTCTTCCTGAAGTAAATGGTGTCCTTATAATGCCACCACTCGGTAGATATTACCTCGTATCGAGGTTACTTTCCGAGTTTTTAGCTGTCAATCGTTAGCGTGGCGGTGTTTATAAGGTAAAATTTTTTCATCAAATCCCCTCTGGAGAGGCGAGGATTTCGTTCTGGAGAATCCCCCTTTGAAAAAAAGGGATTGACGGGGATTCTCAAATCCCCCTTGGAGGGGGAATTTTTTCTCGTAAAATCCCCCTTTGGAAAAGGGGGATCAAGGGGGTTCTCAAAAATTCCCTTGGTGAAGGGGGATATAGG
>JALSOY010000118.1 GCA_026986235.1 Caldifarciminota bacterium | reverse complement strand
CTCCAAGGGGGATTTTGAGAGAAAAAAATCCCCCTCCTTCAGAAGGGGGACTAAGGGGGATGTTAAACGCTTAAAAAACCACCTTTAGATGGGGAATAAGTTTATGGAGGAAAATACTTTTCGAACACCCTCACTCCCGAGAGGTGTTCAAGAATATTTCCCAACTAATCTGACTTGCTGACAGTTATGACAGAAAAAGTGCATTTACGGTTACCTCTCCCTTCTAAAAAGGGAATCTTTGAAAATTTCTCTTTAGTCCAAAGAAATTAGATTTTAAACTCCATGGCCCCCTTGATTTTTTGACCACTTCAGGATACAGATCCCCCCTTTCTCCTGGTAATCTCTTTAAGTAATCGCATGAGCTCGTCGTAAGAAAGGGTGTTTACTACATCCTTTTTTTCAAGCCATCCGCGCCTTGCCACTCCCACACCAAGTTTCATACTCCACAACTGACCAATGTTGTGTGTGTCCGTGCCTATGGTGAACTTTACCCCCTTCTCACGGGCTTTCATAACATTTACATCGTTCAGATCCAGCCTGTCATAGTATGCGTTGATCTCAAGGAGTGTACCTGTTTCTGCTGCAACCCTAATGACTTCATCCACATCCACTGTGTATCCTTCTCTCTGGGATATAAGCCTCCCTGTAGGATGGGCAATGGCGTGAACATAGGGATTCTCCATCGCTCTTATAATTCTCCTCGTAACATCCTCCGTCTTTGACCAGATATGAATTGCCGCTATGACGAAATCGAGCTCTCTCAGCACATCGTCAGGATAATCCAGTGAGCCATCCTGTAGGATGTCAACTTCTGCTCCTGCAATTAACCTTATACCGTTGAGCCTTTCGTTGAGTTTTCTTATTCTCTCTGTTTTCTCCATCAACCTCTCTATGTCAAGCCCTCTGGCGTATTTTGCACTTCTTGAATGATCACAAACTGCGATGTACTCGTAACCCATTTCTCGAGCCTTTTCGGCAATTTCTTCAAGAGTGGCCGTTCCATCGGAGTATTTGCTATGTACATGAAGGTCCCCCCGGATGTCACTAAGTTCCACAAGATCAGGAAGCTTTCCCTTTTGAGCTGCCTCAATTTCTCCCCTGTCCTCTCTGAGCTCAGGTGGTATCCAGATGAGTCCAAGGGATCTATAAACATCCTCTTCCGTCTCACCGGCAATTTTTTTGTTGCCTCGAAATACACCGTACTCTGAAATTTTCATGTTCAGGCTTTTGGCTATGCTCCTTAAATGGATGTTGTGCTCTTTCGATCCCGTAAAGTACTGGAGTGCGGCGCCGTAGGATTCCTCTGGTACCACACGGAGGTCAACCTGGTATCTATCGTTGAATATACACGATCCTTTCGTGTCTCCGTGGGCGAGAACCCTCGTCACCCCCGGTAGTTTTGTAAAATAGTCAATGATTTTCCTACCGTTTTCACCGGTTGTTAGAATGTCGAGATCACCAACCGTTTCTTTCATCCTTCTGAAAGATCCGGCGGGAGAGATATTCCGTACTTCTTTCAGGTCCTTCATCCGATCTATTATCTCCTCGACGAGGGGAATTGCAAGACCAAGGGGGATCCTCTCTGACATCTTTGAATAGAGTTCAAGGCCTTTCTTGATATTTTCGATTTTCTTTGGTCCCATCCCTGGCAGCCTTGCAAGGCTACCATCTTCAAGAACTTTTTTAAAGTCCTCAATTGTTCTAACACCCAGCCTGTCGTAGGCAAGTTTGAGTGTCTTCGGTCCTATTCCCTGGACGGCCATGAGTTTCAAAAGGTCCTGTGGAACTTTTGCCATGACCTCATCGTAACGGGTCATCCTCCCGGTTTCCAGGAATTCAACGATCTTCTCGACCATACCCTTACCTATCCCCGGTATGGCTTCAAGGCCTCTTACCCCCTTTTCTCTGTAAATCTCTTCAACATCCTCAGGATAATCCTCGAGGACACGCGCCGCTTTCCTGTACGCACCCACCCTGAAGGGATTCTCACCAAGGAACTCCAGACCGTCAGCTATTCTGTCGAACATCCCGGCAATTATCTTGTTTTTGCTCATGTTTTTACAATGTCCATAATCTTAAATATTGTCAAGACCGGGGATTTCCCGGCTTGACAGAAGCTGGCCGGCGGTCATAAAATGGTCGCAAAAGGAGATTTCCCATGAAGCAGATCTTAACTGTATGTCCCTATTGTGCAGTAGGGTGTAACTTCTACCTTGAGGTGGATAATGGCAGGGTGGTGGGACTCACCCCCTCCCTGAACCACCCTGTAAATCAGGGTGGTCTGTGCATTAAGGGATGGCATGCATATCAGGTGATTCATCACCCTGAGAGGCTAAAACATCCACTGAAAAAGGAAGGCGACAGATTCGTCCAAATATCCTGGGATGAGGCTATTGATCTCGTGGCCGGGAAGTTTGCCAGTATCAAGGAAAAGTACGGACCCGATGCATTTGCAGTTATCGGATCTGCGAGGTACACCAACGAAGAAAACTTTTTAATCCAGAAGTTTGCAAGAGCCGTACTCGGGACAAACAATGTTGACCATTGCGCCAGGATATGCCACTCCCCCACCGTCACAGGACTTTCCATG
This sequence comes from Caldifarciminota bacterium, assembly GCA_026986235.1. Classification (GTDB taxonomy): domain Bacteria; phylum Hydrothermota; class Hydrothermia; order B15-G9; family WFZT01; genus WFZT01. Next base: position 695 of record JALSOY010000118.1, on the reverse strand, counting down.
GCCTTCGGATCCGGTGCCATGACCAACTCCATAGCCGAGATTGAAGATGCCAGAATGCTCCTCGTCGTGGGATCCAATACTACAGAGGCACATCCATTAATTGCCCGTAGAATCGTTCGTGCCCTGAGAAAGGGGGCAAAACTCGTGGTTGTTGATCCCAGGAGAACCGAAATATCAGAGCTCGCCCATATTCACATCCCGCTTCAACCAAACTCTGACATCATCCTCTTTACCGCTATGGCGAAGATCATTTACGACAGGAAACTCCACAACTCGAGATTTATAGAGAAACACACGGAAGGTTTTGACGAGTACCTGAAGTTTATGGAAAAGTTCGACCTCAATGAGGTAGAAGCCATTACCGAAATTCCTTTATCAACAATTGAAGAAGTGGCAATAATGTACGCAACTACGGATCCCGCGTCCATTATTTACTGTCTTGGTGTAACCGAACATCTCACCGGCACAGAAAATGTTCTGTCCCTTGCCAATCTCGCACTCCTTACCGGACACATTGGAAAACCTTCAAGTGGAGTGAATCCACTGAGGGGGCAAAATAATGTCCAGGGTGCGTCAGATATGGCAGTACTTGCTGAATTCCTGCCAGGTTATCAGAGATACACTGATCCGGAGACCGTGGCAAAATTCGAGCGCGAGTGGAAGGTAAAAATTCCGACAACCCCTGGCCTTACCAT
>JALSOY010000117.1 GCA_026986235.1 Caldifarciminota bacterium | reverse complement strand
GGAAACAGGGGGATTGAATTTAAGCGGTTTACATCCCCCTTTGTCCCCCTTCTAAAGGAGGGGGACTTTGGTATCCAAAATCCCACTTTGCTAAAAGGGAGAGGGGGATTTTCGAAATATTTGCCATTTCTTCCTTCCGATGGGGGACTTTAGAATTTAATGGATATTCCTATGTCCGATTCTCATGATGTTCGACAATTGCATCAGGTTTTGCAGTTAACTATAAGTTAACAAAGTTATTTTTCGAACATCCTCTCTCCATCGATTGATCCTCTTGTTACCGCCTTGTCCCTGACACTAACACGAAGCCTGCCCTCTTAACACTCCATCTGAGATAGACACTGAATTTCCTGTCTATATCTTGAGCCTAAGTGAGAGGCTTTCTTATCTTTGCAAAGAAGAATCCTTCAGTCTGGTTTTCAAAGGGGTATAGTCTCCGGGTTTTCTTTATCCTCTCATCATAAATGTTCCTCTTCCACCTTAAAATCCCCTCTTCCATTTTCAGGCCAAAGTCAGGAATCTCGAGGAGTTCTGCTTCCGGATGTCTGGTGAGTAGAAAGTTTACCACTCCCTCGTTTTCTTCAGGAACCAGTGTACATGTGGAGTAAACCATTATACCTCCGGGTTTGAGGGCCCTGTACGCCGCAAGTATCAGGCCCTTCTGGGTTCTTACGAGGTTCCCCACCACTCCCCAGCTCCACCATCTCAATGGCTCGTAGGTTTTGTGTAGAGTACCCAGAGCAGAGCAGGGGGCATCAATCAGAATCCTGTCCATTTTGCCTTCAAGAAATCTTCCAAACTTGTATCCGTCGAGTTCTGTTACGATAGTATTCACAACACCAAGTTTATCAATATTATGGGAGAGTGCCCTGACCCTATCGATGGAGATGTCGTTTGCCACTATTACCCCGGTGTTTTTCATCATCTGGGCCATCTGAGTTGTTTTTGAACCTGGAGCAGCGGCAATGTCAAGCACAAATTCTCCAGGATGGGGATCAAGTATGAGAGGAGGAATCATGGACGCCTTTTGCTGAACATAATAATAGCCGAGAAAGTGCTCTATCGTCTTTCCCACCTCAAAAGGAGCCTCCTCCACTTCAAAACCGCAGGGATAAAATTCAATGGGTTTCAGACGAAACCCCTGGTCTTCCAGTCTTTTAACGAGCTCTTCAACCCCTATTTTGAGGGTATTGACCCTTATTCCAGCCTTCAAGGGAGTTTCCATCCAGCTGATAAAATCTTCAATCCTGTCCCCGAGAAGCTCATTCAACAGGTTGAAAAGCTCTTTGTTTTTCTCAAAAAGTTTTAGTTTGTTTTGAACCATTCCACGGTTAATCTGAGCCCCTCCTCAAGGCTCACCTCCGGAGTCCAGTTCATCTCCTGTTTTATCTTTTTGATGTCGAGGTAAACCCTGTAAACCTCGCCAGGTCGTGGAGGATCATAGACAGGGTTTCCTTCAAATCCAGAAAATTGCTTTATGAGTTTGAAGATGGTATTCACGCTTGTCCCTACGCCTGTTCCCACATTGAAAATTGGATCTAAGGAACTTTTAATTTTTTTGTTAAACTCAAGTGCGGAAAGATTGGCATTTGCCACATCTTCAACAAAAACGAAATCCCTTTCCTGATTCCCATCACCGAAGATGTGGGCCTCTTTACCCTCAAGCATCCTCTTTGAAAAAATAGCCACGACCCCCGCTTCGCCATGTGGATCCTGCCTCGGACCATATACATTCGCATACCTGAGAACCACATACTGGAGACCGAAGTTGACATGGTTCATGTAAAGGTAATGTTCCACCGTGTGTTTTGATATACCATAGGGTGCGAGGGGATCAACGGGATGCCTCTCGTCACAGGGAAGGTAAACAGGTTCGCCGTAAACCGCACCGCCTGTTGATGCATAAATGAACTTACCCACTCCATACTTCAGCGAAAGATCGATGAGATTAAGGGAGCCGAGTATGTTCACTTCAGCATCAAATCGCGGATTTTCAACAGAGTTAACGACACTTATCTGGGCAGCATGATGGTCAACTACATCAGGCTTTTCTCTTTTAAATACCTCCTCGAGGTTTTCTCTATCCCTGATGTCCAGCTCGTAGAATTTTGCATCTGGATTTAAATTTTCCCGTCTTCCCGAAGAAAGATTGTCCACCACAACGACCTCGTGACCATGTTCAACGAACCTGTCAACCACATGTGATCCAATAAAACCCGCTCCTCCTGTTACAAGTATTTTCATAACTTCCTCCCTGTTGAAAATTAGACCACCATTATAAAGTGAACGGGCTGAAAATTAAAAATGTGTCAAAAGTATCAGTTACCCTCGTTTGACTTTACTTTATGCTTGAAATATCATTTTACGCCGATGAACAGACAGGCTGAGTTGCTTATCTCCCTCCAGAAAATTGACAAGGAGATTGATACCCACATACTGAGAAAAGAGACCATCCCCCGGCAAATCGAAGAGCTCAAAAGTGAAATCGAAGGGTTGAGAAATGAGATAAAAACGCTCAAACAGACCCTTAAAGAAACGGAACTTCAGGTGAAAAAGATCGAAATTGACATAAAAGAAAAAGAAAGCCACATACGGGAATTGCGATCGAAAGAGTACATGGTGAAAAGTAACGAAGAATACAGGGCACTGAAGGATGAAATTAGCCTTACAGAAGAAGAGAAACGAAAGCTTGAGGAGCAGGGGTTCGACCTCCTTTTCAGAATTGACGAGCTTAAATCGAAGATTGAGAGAAAAGAAAAAGAAAATTCTGAAAAGGAGAGGGCACTTCTTGCAAAAATCAGGGAAATTGAGGACGAATATGAGCACATCGATGACAAACTTCAAATTCTGCGGTCAAGGAGGGAGGATCTCGTAAAAAAACTGGATGATGGTCTTTACAGTCAGTACGAAAAGATCAGAAAGACAAAGGGCGATGCAGTCGCCTTTGTTGTGGAAGGGAGCTGTAGCGGATGTAACGCAGTTCTCCCACTCCAGCTCGTTATAAATCTGAAATCCACCGGGGATATTGGAAGATGTGAGAACTGCGGTCGCCTCCTCGTGTATGTCCCCGAAAAGGATTCCAGCTGACCTCCTTGAAATATAACCTCAGAACGGGTATTTTAATCAGCTGTGAACCATCCATTCGGTAATAGTCTCATAAGGTTTGAAAAACCTGCCAGGTACATTGGTGGGGAAAGAAACTCCGTTTACAAAGAAAAGTTCCGCCTGAGATTTGCCCTCGTCTATCCGGAAATATACGAGGTCGGCATGTCAAACCTCGGCCTCGAAATCATTTACCATGTTCTGAACTCC
>JALSOY010000116.1 GCA_026986235.1 Caldifarciminota bacterium | reverse complement strand
CTACCCCTCAAATGAGTCAAGGGAATTCTGAAAATCCCCTCCAGTCAAAATGCAGCTACACCTGAAAACTTTCGAAACGCCTCCCAAATTGAGTCTGGAATACATTAAAATTTAAGCCATGGAAAGGGTTCTAATCCTTGACTTTGGCTCACAGTACACGCAACTCATCGCACGCAGGGTCAGGGAATGGCATGTTTACTCGGAGATCGTACCATTCAACATCCCGCCCGAATCCGTGGGAGAAGATGTAATCGCCATTATACTGAGCGGTGGGCCTGGAAGCGTTTACGACGAAAGCCCCTATCTACCTGACCCTCAAATCCTGCATACCGGAAAACCCATCCTCGGTATATGCTATGGATTACAGATTATAACTCACCTCCTTGGCGGCAGGGTCGCACCGGCCGAGGAAAAGGAATACGGACTCGCAACCCTCCGGGTAACCGACAAATCCCCTTTATTTGACGGCCTTCCCGAAAAGTTCAATGTCTGGATGAGCCACGGAGATAAGGTTCTGAGCATTCCAGAAGGTTTCAAAACCATAGGATCCACTGAAAATTCAGAGTACGCGGTAATAGCTGACGAAAGAAGGAAGATATTCGGCCTTCAGTTTCATCCTGAGGTGGTGCATACTGAGTACGGGAAAGATATCATCGGTAACTTTCTTTTCAAGATCGCAGGTGCCCGTGGTGAGTGGCAGCTAAAAAATTATGCGGAAACACTCATTAAAGAGATACGGGAAAAGGTGGGCAATCACGGTGTAATTCTCGCCCTTTCAGGGGGTGTTGACTCCTCGGTAGTTGCAAAATTACTTGAGAAGGCAGTAGGGGATAGATTTTACCCTGTTTTTATCGACACCGGTTTACTCAAGATAGGTGAGCCAGAAAGGATAAAAAGATTTTTCGGGCACCTGAAAAACTTGAGAATGGTCAACGCATCAGGTGAGTTTTTAAGTGCTCTTAAAGGCATCCTTGACCCGGAAGAAAAAAGGAAGATCATCGGTGAAAAATTCATCGAAATCTTCACCAGGGAGTCTTTGAAGTTAAAAGACAGAATCAGATTTCTTGCCCAGGGTACCCTTTACCCTGATGTTATCGAATCCACTCCTGTAGTGGGACCCTCGGAAACGATAAAGTCCCATCACAATGTCGGAGGTCTTCCGGACTGGTTACCCTTTGAACTCCTCGAGCCCCTCAGGATGCTTTTCAAAGATGAGGTGAGGGAGCTCGGACGCATCCTTGGTATGGATGAAGAACTTATAAAAAGACATCCCTTCCCAGGCCCGGGATTTGCAATAAGGATCGTAGGCAGCGTGACGGTTGAGAGGCTGAAACTGGTAAGGTTGGCGGACCTCATCGTGGAAGAAGAGGTGAAGGAGGCCAGCCTTTACGACCACCTCTGGCAGATCTTCCCCGTACTACTGCCCATAAAATCAGTTGGCGTCATGGGGGATAAGAGAACATACGAGTATGTTGTCGCCATCAGGGCTGTAACGAGTGTTGACGGCATGACAGCTGATTGGGCAAAACTCCCTCACGACCTGCTGGAGAAAATATCTTCAAGAATCGTCAACGAAATTCCGGGTATAAACCGGGTCGTTTACGACATCACCTCAAAGCCACCTGCCACCATCGAGTGGGAGTAGGGAACAATTCCCCCGTTCTACCCGTCTAATAGAGAAACAACGGAGGTGAAAAAATGAACCTGCTGATGCTAACACTTATAATGTTCACAGGTCCCATGCACATACCTGTAAAAAGGCTGATAACTTCGCCGGCCCTTCAGGAGAGACTTGAGCTTAAGGCTGACCAAATAGAGAAGATCGAGAACATCTGGTACGAAGGGAGAAAAAAGCTGATAGACCTTCAGTCCAAAAGGCAGAAGATTCTCCTCAGTATCCAGAAGGAGATGAACGGAGAGGATGTAAATCTGGAGAATCTAAGGAAGCTTTACGATGAGCTCGGTGATGTAATCTCGAAGATAAAATTTACCCATGCTGAGATGATGTTGAAAGTGAGGGGAATACTCACGAAGGATCAGCTTGTGAGAATTGAGGAGGCAAGGTGGAGGCGGCACAGAAGGCATCTACCTCCTGTCCAGAGGTAAAAAAAGCGGGGCGCCGCTCCGCGGCGCCCCGCCCCCTTTCTAAAATTCTTCCCTACCTCACTACCATCAATCTCCCGATCGTCCTCACATCCCCTGCCTTCAGTTCAACAAAGTAAACTCCGGCACGGAGACCCCGAAGGTCCATGTTCATACTATGGACACCAGCATCAAGAGTCCCTTTAAAGATTTTCCTGACCGATCTTCCACTTATGTCGTACAGGTTGATTTCAACATTCTTTCTCACATCCAGGGTAAAGTTCAAAGTGCTGAATCTCCTTGCCACATTGGGAGCGAGCCTGAGAGATATAAGTCCAGGATTGATCTGACTCTCTTCAACACCCACGAGGTACACATTGTAGGCCGAGTCCACATGCGCATAGTAAGCACCAAAAGATGTTCCTCCCACAATGGCGAATACCACTGAATCCACCTGTCCGGGCGCAAGGGTAAACGGACCTGCCGAGACGACGACACTGTAGTCGTTGGCAGATGTCTGATTACCAAAGTGCAAAGCCCCTGACATGAATCTCCATTCGTTCTGGTCTGTCATTCCCGTATCGGGATAGACATAGGTGGGATTGGCAATGGTACTGATATTAGCCACATTGTCCCGTGGATAGAGAAGTGCGATTCCCACAACAGGGTTGTAGGTCGTTGGGGTTATAAATGCGGTGTATCTGGAAGTATCAATAAAGGAGTAGTTTCTGCTTGGATCGTTCCCGATATCAAAGTCAATAAACTGGGCCACATAAAAATTATTCAATGTGGATGTCCCGTTATTCGTGAAGACATACTTCATAACGACGAAATCGTTGATCCCATTTCTGTGATATCCGTAAGCTATCTGTTCCACTGTAACATTCCTTGGCGATGGGTGTCCTGCGTCAGACATCATACCCCATATTTCCTGGTCTCCAACATCAGGTGGTAACACATAGTAGAGCCTTCCTGGAGGTGAAATCGTAAACACCAGATCCCCATCCTGGGTTCCATGCTCGTACCAGTTATCGACCACATAGGTGGAATCGGTTCCAAATGCCAGAGATCCATAGAAAAGAGTGTTCTGGCCGTGTTTGGGATAAATAAATCCATTACCTTCGGTCTGATCCGAAGTCATAAATCCTATAGCACCGTTGTCTGTAACCGTGAGGATGCAATTCCCGGTATCTATGTCAGCATAATCAAATCTGGGCTGACCAATTTCAAGGATGAAGTCGAAATCAGCAGTAAATGTATCGTTTGCAACAACATGCAGATTAAAGGTAACCTGGGAGCCGGATAGAGCAGCAGGAGAAACAGCCACGATAAATGGATCTGATGTGTTGGAAACAGTATCACCCCTTGAAACTGATCCATAACTGGATGTTGAGTCGACCACCGAGACATCGGTGGAACTGACACTGAGATGAGCAACCGTGTTGACTGCCGATACATTCGAGAGGTTTGTAAGTGTAACGACAATCTGAGATGTATCACCGGGATCGAGTCTTCCGTTGTCGTCGTTGACTTCAACGCTTACAAGAACGAGAATGGGGGAATTTGGCGAAGGTGTGGAGTCTATGGCTGCGAGAGCGTTAACCACACCCCATCCCCAATCGTTATTGGGAAATGTTGTGTTCCCTACATGCCTGGCACTATTCGTTAAAATCCGGTATATCTGATAGTAGTCCAGGGAGGGATTTTTACTTAACATCAGTGCGATCACACCAGATACATGGGGAGCTGCCATGGAGGTTCCATCCCAGGAGGCATAACCTCCGCCCGGCACTGACGAGGAAACTCCCTCACCCGGAGCCGATATATCCGGTTTTATAAAGTTCCAGTCAGGTCTTGACCAGTAGGTGGTATCATTCCACGGGTAAGTATTGGGGGCAGGACCTCTCTGTGAAAATGTCGCGACCATATCAAAGGAGTTTGTCGCCCCAACACCTATCACTGTTGCATAATTCCCGGGTGTACCGGCACGGATGTTTGGACAGTTAATATCTCTGTTGCCAATCGAAAATACAGGTATCATACCAAGGGCCCTAATACTCCATATCATATCCCAGTATGTGGTGGAAAGAGTGTCACAAGAGCCCCATGAATTATTCAATATTCTGACATCAACTCCTGAATCTGCTCTGAGATTGGCAAACCACTGGAAAGATCTCATGATCCAGCTGGAAAAACCACCGCTCGAAGTAAACGCCTTTGCCGAGGCAAATGTGGCACCGGGGGCAACTCCTATGTCGGCCGTAAAAGGTCCGGGGCCATCGCCCCCGACCATTATGCCCATCGTATGTGTTCCATGTCCAACATCATCATAGGGTGGGGAAAACGACGAGTTGGTTGCATCGTAAAAATGCCCCGAAAATTTCCCGCTCAATGCCGGATGTGATGTATCAACTCCCGTATCAATGTGACCTATCACAACTCCCTGTCCCATATATCCGAGAAGCCAGACACTGTCAGCCTTGACCTTCCTTATGTTCCACCTCGGAGCCATCTTAACACCCTCAACCTTTGAAGGTGTTACCCTCGTAAGATGCACCTTCCTATCAAGCTCAATTAACCCTACATCTTCTCTTTTTGCAAGTCTCTTTATAAACCCGGGTTTTGCCTTCACATAAATGGCGTTTACCACCCAGAACCTGTCGTATTCTGCTACCAGATCTCTATTTGATTCAATAAACTCAACAATAGGCGCCTGACTGGACTCTGCAACCTGTTTGAGATAATGGGACACCGCTTCTACATCCCCCTTAAACTCCCTTTCAAGACGGCTGTAATCAGGCTGGAAAGAGGGATGGACTATTACCCTGACAAATGACTCTGGATCCACTTGGTTCAGCACTTTCTGCAGGTCTTCAGAGATTGTTGCCTTTGCGTTTAAAACAGCCACTGCGAGCAAAGACAACACGACCGTCAACTTCTTCATTTTGACCTCCTATTTTTGAATTTGGTTTATTTTAATTTATCCCCACCCCCTTTTCAAACTGTTCCACCACGCCACGGCCTCCTGGGAATAATCCCCCTGTAAATACTGACAACTGAAACCCTCATCGCTCCCATCCTGCGCTTGAACTCCTCAACTCCTGGAAGTCCCACACTTGAACCCAGATTGTAGATACCGTTCTCACGAACCACCGTGTAGTGCAAAAGATTATTGGGTCTCAGACCTAAATACTCTTTCCTTGCCACTCCATAATGGTAAAATGCGTAGTTTCTGCCAAAGAGGATGTAAATGTGAGCTATCGGCTCACCACGATAAACAGCTGAATAAAGTCTGGCACATCCGCTTTCTATCAACTCCTTAAAGAAAAAATCCTTTCCCTGTAACCTCTTATCAAGCCACCCTCTCCTGAAAATCTCGGCAAGGAAATCTCCGACAAATTCGTTGACAGCAACCTCCACCCCCTCTCTCCGGGCCTTTTTTACTCCTCTTAAAAAACTTCCGGAAAAACGAAACCCACTCCTCGCATCTATTACATGGGTAAACCCACGGGTCACCCTGAAACCTGAAAAAATTTCCTCCCTCACAGTGTTGAAAGGGTCGAAATTGATCAAAATACCGGAAAATCTTCTGGACAGATACTTCATTGCCCTCCTCAGGCACCCGGGATCGTGATCACCTGAAACTAAAACCGGCCCTCCATATGTGGAAAGGGGATTACTGTAAAGGATTTTGAAAATGAGGAACCGTGATTCGAGGTAGGGGAATAAATAGGTGGTTTCTTTGCAATTTATCTCAAAGGCACCTGCCCTGTAGCCTTTTTTGACCTTTTCGTAGGCCCTGAGCCACAGGGGGGAGTAGAAAGGTGGGTAAAAATCCAGATTATCGAGAAGCTGTAACCATCGTGTATCTGATATTTGGGAGATCGTCATATAATTCATGGTGGAAATGGGGGCCGCGCGCCTCCGGCGCGCGGCCCCACCCACCTACTTCCTCAAAAATGCCCTCGCTATCGTTAACCTGTGGGCCTCGCTCGTTCCCTCGTATATCTCCGTTATCTTCGCATCACGATAATGTCTCTCAACATCAAAGTCCTCAGTGTAACCGTAACCCCCGTGCACCTGTATCGCCTCCCTCGTTACCCTCATCGCCACATCGGATGCAAAAAGTTTGGCATAGGCAGAGGCCACTACATAGTCCTCTCCCCTGTCCTTTAGAAAAGCCGCCTTGAGATACAGAAGTCTCGCAGCCTCAATGAGCATCGCCATGTCCGCTATTTTCCACTGAATTGCCTGGAACTCGGCAATTGGCCTGCCAAACTGCTTTCTCTCCCTGGCGTATGCCACCGACTCCTCAAATGCCGCACGGGCAATACCCACAGCCTGGGCAGCAATCCCGATCCTCCCACCATCGTAAGCGTCAAGGGCTATGTAAAACCCCTCACCTCTCTCACCGAGCATGTTCTCTTCAGGCACCCTCATATCCTCAAATATCAGCTCAGCCGTTGAGGATGCCCTTATACCCAGCTTGTGCTCTATTTTCCCTATAGAAAATCCCGGTGTATCCCTCTCCACGATGAAAGCAGAAAGTCCTCTGTGCCCCTTCTCGGGATCCGTTTTTGCAAATATCAAATATATACCGGCCTCCCGCCCGTTGGTGATAAAAATCTTCCGCCCGTTGATCACCCATTGGTTTCCATCCTTTACCGCACGGGTCTTGATACCCGAAATATCCGTTCCCGCCTCCGGCTCCGTCATCCCGTGAGCACCAAGAACCCTGCCGGATGCAAGAAGCGGCAGGTACTTCCTTTTCTGCTCCTCTGTCCCGTACTTCATTATGGGATCCACAACGAGGGATGTGTGGGCTGACATTATTACACCTGTTCCAGCACATGCCCTTGAAATCTCCTCCACCATGAGCGCATAACTGACTACATCCATACCGGCCCCATCGTACTCCTCAGGGACATAAACACCGAACATACCAAGCTCAGCCATTTTCTTTACAATTTCCGCAGGGAATTTTGCCTCCCTGTCAAGCTCCCTGGCAACGGGCTTTACCTCCTTTTCGGCAAACTCCCTTGCCATGTCCCTTGCCATTTTTTGCTCTTCTGTCAACTCAAAGTTCATAACTCACCTCCTAAAAATCGTTCCAAATTTTTCCTTCTCAGGGGCATCAAAGAGTAGCCTGTTAAAAAAAGCCAGAAGGGGATCCCTCCCGGTTTTTACATCCCTCAGAACAAACGATACCCTGCGAAATAGAAGAAAAAGGGAAATACATACTACGATTTTGAAAAAATCAGGTGCAAAAATCTTGAAAAACACGGGCGTCAGTATGATTGCGAAAAAAGTGGCGAGAGCAGATTCACCAAAAAATATTCCAGGAAGGGTTACGAGGATAAAAAACACAAATCCCGGAGGATATAGAGACAGTAGAACGCCGAGAGCAGGTGCAATACCACGACCACCGTGAAATTTGAGGAAAATCGGGTAACTGTGCCCCACCACAACTGCGAGTAAGGAGAGGGTAACTGAACTTCCATGGTGAACGGCAATCTGAGATGCTAAAACACCTTTCCCGAAATCTAAAAGTCCCCCAATAAGGCCAATAAAAAATCCTGCCTCTCGCATGGCGTTAGAACCACCGACATTGCCTGTTCCCACTCTCCGGATGTCTATACCCCTGACTACTTTCGGCAGGATGTACGAAAAAGGAATACTTCCGATTAAGTATGTAAGAACCGGCACAGATTGAAGTATAAGACCACAGATAAAAAAATTCCACATACATACTGACAGACGCTTTTTTGAAAACCCCATTTCCCAGGTTGAAAATTTCAAAAGGGTGCTTTATTTTGTGAAAAAAGGAGTGGCACATGTTCAGGATCGAATCCAGGATAAAAACCACCAGTCCGGAATTTATCGAAAATATGAAGCACAACAGGGAGCTCGTGAAACAGCTCCGTGAAAGGCTTGAACAGGTTAAAAAGGGCGGACCACCGGAGGCGATAAAGAGGCATAAGGAAAGGGGTAAGCTCCTGCCGAGGGAGAGGGTAGAACTACTGCTCGACAAGAACACGCCTTTTCTCGAACTTTCCCCCCTTGCTGCCTGGGGAATGTACGATAATCAGGTACCCGCAGCCGGCATAATTACGGGAATCGGCGTGGTTCACGGTAGAGAGGTGTGCATCGTTGCCAACGATGCCACCGTAAAGGGTGGAACTTACTTTCCTGAAACCATCAAGAAGCACATAAGGGCACAGGAAATCGCCATGCAGAACCGCCTGCCATGCGTTTACATGGTGGATTCAGGTGGCGTATTTTTGCCACTCCAGGCTGAAGTTTTTCCCGATAAGGAGCATTTCGGAAGAATTTTTTACAATCAGGCGCGTATGTCCGCTGAAAACATCCCTCAAATTTCAATAGTCATGGGCTCATGCACCGCAGGTGGAGCCTATGTACCCGCCATGAGCGATGAAACCATCATAGTTAAAGAGCAGGGAACCATCTTCATCGGAGGTCCCCCTCTCGTCAAAGCTGCCACAGGCGTGGATGTTACCGCCGAGGAACTTGGTGGAGCAGATGTCCATACCCGCATCTCTGGTGTGGCCGACCACTTTGCCGTTGACGATCGACACGCCATTCAAATTGCAAGAAACATCATCGAAAATCTCAATAGGTCCGATAAATTCCAGCTGGATGTTTCAGAGCCCGAAGACCCTTACTACGATCCTGAGGAGATCTACGGGATAATTCCGAAAGATCTAAAAAAACCCTTCGATGTCAGGGAAATAATCGCTCGCATCGTTGATGGATCGAGATTCCACGAGTTCAAGGCCCGCTACGGCACGACCCTCGTTACAGGTTTCGCAAGAATAATGGGATACCCTGTGTGCATAGTTGCAAATAACGGCGTGTTCTTCTCAGAGGCAGCCCAGAAGGGAGCCCACTTCATCTCCATGTGCTCCGTCAGGAAGATCCCCATAGTCTTCCTTCAGAACATTACCGGATTTATCGTGGGTAAACAGTACGAGCATGGAGGTATAGCCAAAGACGGTGCAAAGATGGTCCATGCCGTGGCAGTGGCACAGGTGCCCAAGTTTACTGTGATCATCGGCAACTCCTTTGGAGCCGGAAACTACGCCATGGCCGGAAGAGGATACGATCCGAGACTCCTTTTCATGTGGCCCAACGCCAGAATCGCTGTAATGGGCGGAGAACAGGCGGCCGATGTCCTCGTTACGGTAAAAAGAGACCAGCTCAGAAGGAAAGGTCTTGAACTTTCACCAGAAGAAGAAAGAAAGATCAGAGAACCTGTCCTAAAAAAGTACGAAGAGGAATCCAGTGCATACTACAGTACAGCGAGACTCTGGGACGACGGGATCATAGACCCTCTGGACACGAGAACCGTTCTGGCACTGGGAATCTCCATGTCACTCAACGCCCCCATACCTGATCACAGGTTCGGAGTGTTCAGGATGTAGTTTATAATAACAACCCGTGACAACCGAGATACTGTCCAGAATAAAACCCCTTCGCCTACGGGCCAGGCTTATCGTGGAGGGCTTTTTAACAGGCCTGCACAGAAGCCCGTACCACGGCTTCTCCGTTGAATTCAAAGACCACAGAAGTTACAACCCTGGTGATGAAATCCGCTGGATTGACTGGAAAGTTTATGCCCGTACAGACAGGTTCTTTGTCAGAAGATTTGAAGACGAGACGAATCTACTTTCTTACATAATTCTTGATGGCTCCTCTTCCATGGCATTTTCAGATGAAAAGTTTGAATACGCCAGAAATCTTGCCGCAGCACTGGCCTACATCCTCTACCTTCAGAGAGACGCAGCGGGACTCGTGGTATTTAACGAAAAAATCGTCGTCCAGATACCACCAAGGGCGTCGAGGATAAACTTGAGTCACATCATGAAAACTCTTGAAAACCTCAAACCGGGTGGCAAAACGGACCTTTCCTCATTCAAGCTACTCGCTGAAAAACTGAAAAAAAGGGGACTCGTCATCCTCATCTCCGATATGTTCCTCGACCCGGAGGAGGTTATCTCCGGCCTGAAGTTCTTTAGATACAGAAAGCATGAGGTCCTGGCCTTTCAAATCCTTTCACCCCGGGAAATTAACATCGGCGGTCACGCAAGAGTTTTCGAAGACATGGAGACCGGAGAAAAGGTCCCCTTTGACCCCATTAACCTCCAGAGTGAGTACAGAAAGACCCTTGATAAACACATCGAGAAGATCAAAAGGGAACTCAGGAAATCCGGCATCGATTACGAAAAATTTGTAACATCCGATCCCCTCGAGCTCGCCCTCTTCAGATTCATGAAAAAGAGAGAAAAACTACCATGAAATTTCAGAATCCCGGCTTCCTATACGGCCTGCCACTTATACTTCTGCCCATCTTAATACACCTTTTTGCCTCAAAACTCCAGAAAAAGTCGCCCTTTCCGTGGGTAAAACTCCTTTTTGATGTCAAAAGGGAAGGTCACAGGAGGCGTCACCTTCTTGAGATTCTAATCCTCATTATGAGAACCATCGCCATACTGAGCCTCCTTCTCCTCGCTGCAAAACCTTACAAAGGTAAGATTTTTGAATTTAAAAACCTGATAGTTGACTGGTCCCCCACCGCCAGACCCGGTATTCCTGTGAATTTGATCTCCAGGATACAGAGACTCCACAGGGAAATCAATATCTTCTACCTCCTCGATCGGCTTTACAGGGACTCCCTGTCCTTTGACCTGCCCGCGAACTTCGGGAAGATCGGAGACATCCACGGTAAAACCCTGGTTATAAGTGACTTTCAGAACTCCAATGTCGGAAACTTCAAAGACAGTACAGTTATGGCTGTAAAAATCCCGCCATCTGAAGACTACCTCAGAATACTGGATGTTCGGGTAGAGCCCGGGATAACCATGAAGGGATTTGAAACGAATGTGAAAATTTTTCTCGGTGCAAAGAAAAAAACAGCGGTGAGAATCAACCTTTATAGAAAGGGGAAAATCGTTACAGGTGGGAATTTTGAGGTCGGCCCAGACAGTGTTAACGAACTGACCCTGAGATTTGTTCCACCTGGAGGAGGCGTATGGAAGGCGGAAGTTCTCCCCTATGACGGGCTACCGGGAAACAACATCATGTACTTCAGGTTCCCGGTCCTTGAGGCTTTAAAAATCGGTCTCGTGGGGGAAAACAGATTTCTCGAGAAGGCATTCAACCCGTTCAAAATCAAAAATTACCCCCTCAAAGTCATAGCCATCAAGACCCCTTTAGATCTTGCTGATGTCAGTATCGTTTTCCTCGTTAATCCAGATATAAATACCGACTTCTTTCTCAGGATCATAAGGTATGTGGAAAAGGGGAACAATTTAGTAATATTTTCAAGCTCGATTCCGCCGGCATTCCAGAATATTCTCAGCTTCAGAGCAGAGCCCGTCGAATCGGTGAGGGTGGTATTTGCTGGAGATACGATCTTTTTCAAAAAGGCTCTCAAGCTTGAGGGTGGAACACCTATCCTGCTGGATTTGAAGGGCAGGACTCTCGCTATAAAAAAGGATTTTGCCTCAGGTAAGGTCCTTATCGTGGGTCTCTCTCCCTATGTTGACGACGGGTATTTTCCCATCACACCCGCCTTCGTCCCCTTCGTTTATCACCTGCTTGAAACCTTCTTCTCGGCAAAACAAAAGGGACTTATAGTTGAAGCAGGGACCCCGTGTAAACTCAATCCTGACATAGTTGTTATGGAGCCGGATGGACAGAAAACCCGTTGCGCAAAGGAATACTTCAAAAAGATCGGACTCTACACCGCAGATTCCGTTGAAATAGGCGTCAATCTGCCAGAAAAGGAATCTGAGATGAGGTTTTTGACGGAAAATGAACTGAAGAGAAGGTTTAAACAGTTAACCGACATCGAAAACTTTGAAAAGAGCGTTCTTGTGTCAAAAACATTTGACAGGTATTTCGTTTACTTTCTCATCTTCTATGTACTCGCAGAATCAATAATCCTGGGCTTGAGATTCAAATTATGATGTGCGGAGTGATAGACATAGGATCAAACTCTGTCCTGCTCGTAGTGGGTGAGGAGAACAGAATCCTGCTGGACGAAGATAGGGTTACCAGGCTGGGAGAGGGGCTGAACCACTCAAAGAGGCTAAAAATGGAAGCTATGATCAGAACTTCACAGGTTGTGTGTGAGTTTAAAAACACTGCCCGGAAAATCGGGGCACAGAAAGTTATCGCCGTCGGTACAATGGCACTCAGGATGGCTGAAAATGCCCCTGAATTTCTGGAACTCGTTAGGGAAAGGTGCTCCCTCGATGTAAAGATTTTAAGTGGTGAGGAGGAGGCCATCCTGTCTTTCCGTGGTGCGTATCACTCACTTAACCTGAAAGGAAGAGTCGCAGTCGCCGACATAGGTGGAAGAAGTACAGAGGTAGCAACGGGAGACGGGGAAAAAATTGAATTTATCAGGAGCTTCAACATAGGGGCACTTACACTTCTTGAACACTTCTTGCATACCGATACTCTCGAAATAATGATTGATTACAGCATGAAAACTTTTTCCTCTGCTGAAATCAGATCAGATCACCTTGCGGGAATCGGAGGGACGATAACGAACCTTGCAGCGATAAAACTCAGAATGGAGACCTATAATCCAGACAGGGTTCACGGCCTTATACTCACTTATGGAGAGATTTACGAAATTGCATCTAAACTTGCGTCCATGACACAACTGGAAAGAAAAAAGGTGAAGGGTCTTCAACCCCGGCGGGTGGATACCATTGTGCCCGGATCTGCCATAGTG
>JALSOY010000115.1 GCA_026986235.1 Caldifarciminota bacterium | reverse complement strand
AAACAGAGACAGGGAACAGAGGAATTTAGAGAAACTTTTAATTGATTCCTACCAGTTGAGTATCTACGATGTGGAAGGTAACTGGATTTCGGAGAAGGTGAAGGTTGAGGTTTATAACAACGAGGTCATGGTGTACTATACGGACGAGCCACCTGCGCGAAATGCGAGGGAGATAAAAAAGGGTGAGATAAACATCCGCAAAAAGGGACTTGAAAAGCTGCTCAAAAGGAGTCTGGGAAAGATAAAACCACGGTTCTTCAGCTATGGATAAATTGCCTACTTTGAAGACCTTTATAGCCGATGTAAAGATTCTGGGTTATCTCATCGTTATCTGGCTCGTTAGTTATGTTTTTGTCAGGTACTTCAAGATAAGGTTGATAGGCAAAATACGGGAAACCCGGGGAGAGCATGTTTTTCAGCTCGTGGATAAGCTCCTAACATACTCCATTTACACGGTTGCCATTATCCTGAGTCTGAATGTCCTGGGTGTGAACATAGCCTCACTGATAGCGGCACTTGGTCTTTTTTCCGTAGCCGTTGGTTTTGCAGCTCAAACATCGATTTCAAACCTCATATCAGGGATATTCTTACTAATAGATGCCCCATTTCAAATAGGTGATGCCGTTGACATCGGGGGGACAACCGGGATCGTTCTCTCAATTGACCTGTTATCAACAAAGCTCAGGACATTTGATAATATTTTTGTAAGGATACCCAACGAGACAGTTTTAAAGTCCAACATCAAAAACTTTGCAAAGTTTGATATTCGCAGAATAGAAGCAGTTGTTGGAATTTCCTACGATGATGATATTGAAAAGGCGAAAAGTGCGATAATGGAATTTATTGAATCTTCTCCCCTCTTCCTTGCAGAGCCTGAGCCCATGATTTTGACGCAGGAGCTGGCAGATTCTTCGGTGAATCTCACTGTGAGGGTATGGACGAAAAGGGTTGACTTCCTGAAGGCAAAGGATCAACTCGTCCAGGGTATAAAAGAAACCCTTGACAGGAAGGGAATTACCATCCCGTTCCCTCAGATCGTTGTACATCAGGCTAAATGAAATCGGGCATAGAAATTCAGGGAGGAGAGAAAAGGGGGACAAAGATAAAGGTACCCCCGGGGATAAGGCCAACCCAGTCTTTGCTTAAAAGATCCCTGTTCGACAGGCTCGGATCGTGGATCAGGGGGAAGAGGGTACTCGAGCTCTTTGCAGGAAGTGGTGCGGTGGGCTTTGAAGCCCTTTCAAGAGGTGCAGAAGGCGTTTTCTTCGTTGAAAAGTCATGGAGGGCGACGAAGTTTATTGGGGAAAATGCGTCAAAACTCGGTTACTCAGAAAGGGTCGCAATAATCAGGAGAAGCGCATCAGGGGCTATCAGGGATCTTGCACAACAGGGCAGGAGGTTTGATTTTATCTTTGCCGATCCTCCCTATGAGATGAAAAATCTTGGAAAGATCCTTGAAGGTATCCATCTTATCCTCGAAAATGAAGGCATATTTGTACTGGAGATCAGGAAATCCTCAAAAGCGCCTGATCTTGAAGGCCTTGAGGTGTCGAAGGAGGTGAAATTAAGTGACTCAAAAATCGTATTTTACCGCCATATTTCCGGGTAGCTTTGATCCCATTACCATGGGACACCTCGACATCATAAAGAGGGCATCCACCCTGTTCCCGAGAGTGATCGTTGCTGTGGCTGATCCCCTGCACAAAAAAACCATGTTCAGCCTTGAGGAAAGAATCAGGCTTGTAAAAGAATCCGTAGAGGGTATCCCGAATGTGGAAGTGCAGGGATTCACCGGCCTCCTTGTTGATTTTGCCAGGAATGTTGGTGCCCGCGCAATAATAAGGGGTTTGAGGGCAGTCTCCGATTTCGAGTACGAGTTTAAAATGGCATGGATGAACCGGAGGATGTATCCGGAAATAGAGACGATTTTTCTGATACCTTCCGAGGAGTACGCCTACCTCGCTTCAAGCCTTGTTAAGGAAATCGCACTTCTTGGAAAAAATGTTGACGGTCTTGTACCACCCCCTGTGGAGAAAAAGATAAGAGAAACGATTCTGGGAAAGTACAGGGAGTCAAAGGGTCCCTCACTGGAATTTGATTGATGAATGCACTTTTACTGATATTCAGCCTTCTAATTCAGCTTAACAGGGTGGACATCCTCCTGCCCATGACAGGGCCCCTCTCCCCTATTGGTAAGGACATGTTTGATGGAATAAAGATGGGAGTGGGCCGAACAAAGGTTGAATTACACCTTTGGGACACCAAGGGAAACCCTGGTAAGGTTTATGAAGAGGCTGTGAAAATCACCGGGAAAGAGCCTTCTTTGATAGTTGGTCCCCTGACATCCCTCAATGTGGCTTCACTCCTGAGGGTTGTTGAAGATTACGACATTCCGGTCGTTTCTCCCCTTGCTCGTGATCTTTCGTTGATCGACGAGTACGACTTTTATTATCCCTTTGCAGGAAAGTACTACTACGAACTGAAGGAGGAGATGAGGTTTGTCGTTAACATTCTGGGATACTATAATTTCGCCTTCATAATGCCTTCAACGAGTTCAGGTTACTCCCTCATGGAACAGGCGAGAAAATTTTCACTGATGTACGGGGTCAGAATAGTGTTTCAGGATTTTTACGATCCGGAAGGTACGGATTTCAGCGAGCTTGTTGACAGGCTTAACAGTGTGGATGTTGAGGCCATTTTTATCCCCTATTGCGATGAGGGCTCGTATATCCTTGCAGGCCAGATCAGGGCTTCAGAGAACTTTACACCAATTTTTGGCCTTGAATCCTGGTCGAAGCGGGCAATCAATAGGGGACTTGGAACGATAGACAGGGTTCTCATCGCATCGTTACCCATAGATTACAGGGTTGAAATACAGAGAGAAACTTCACTTAAGAGATTTGAGGAGGCCTTCAATGACATTTTTGGAAGACCACCGAGCAGGTACAACATCATCGGTTACGATATTGGAAGACTGATCAGGACTCTGTCAAAACAAGATGGCCTTGCGACGAGTGAGGCCGCTGTGAGGGTTTTGAATTCCATGGGAATATTTCACGGTCTTTACGAGGACATCTTGTTAAGCCGTGACGAAAGGTTTATAACTTTTTACCTCGTGAAAACAGGGAAACTTCAGAAATTAAGGGAGGAAGATTATGGCTACCTCAAGGTCGCGCAAAAGACACCGTAAGGAAAAGTCCAGGCCGGAGATCGTTTTAAAAGGGCTTTATCTCAACAAGATTAACTACATTTTGATGGGCATAGGTCTTTTTCTCGTAATCGTCGGTTTCGTCTTTCTCTACCTTGGAGATACGGTTATCTCTGTCCTG
>JALSOY010000114.1 GCA_026986235.1 Caldifarciminota bacterium | reverse complement strand
CTGTCAGAATTACATGTGGATCGTAGTCCCGTATAATCCTTCTGATGGTTCGCAGAAATCTGATAGGGTCATCCATCTCAAGGTCCATCTCCGTGCCCTCGATTCTGAGGGTGATTTTTGAGCCCATACTTCCCGGCGCCACATAGGATGGACCTGAGATGAACATCTCCATAATTCTCAGGTCAGGGAGCTCCCAATCAGTATCCTCCGGGGAATCCAGAACCCTGATTTCAGGGGGAGACTTCTTCAGAACTTCAACCTTTGCAGAAGGAAAAAGCCCGGTAAGGATCATGAAATATGTTTCAGGCGGTATGCCCGTGTTGAAAATTTCAATCCCCCTCTCGTAGTGCTCAAGATACCTGGAAAGACTCTGATATTTGAAAGTATTGAGTCGCAATACCCGAACTTTTTTACCGGAAAGGTAGTCTATCATGACATCAAACTTATATGAAGCCACGAGCCCCATCTTTTTGAGCTTTTCCCCTATTTTCTTCATACCGGGACCTTTCAGGTAAACCGGGAGAGGAAACCGCCACGGGATTACTTCCATCCCCCCTTCTGTGAGGACAAATATCAGGAAGTGATCTCCGCGACTTTTTACATCAAAGAGAAAGCCCATTTTCCAGTGCCTTTACCCTCTTTTCCAGCTCCCTGATCTTTTTCTCCTGTTCGATAAATGCTGAGAGGAAAAGAGGAATAATGGGATCCGGGAATGCGGCGTAACTTCCAGCCTGTACATGCTTTTTGGCATACTTGAAGATCTCTTCAAGATACTCCTGATCCTCTTTTCTCAGCGCCCTGCGAAACTTCTTCAATCTCTCCCTCTGCATCTCGATAGTCATGGAATATGGCATTATTGTTCTACCCATGATAACACCTCCGTTTATCAAAATTTTTAAATCCATACCCGATGCGAGTCCGTCCAGAAACCTCCCCTCCCTTTCAGGAATACTCTGAACGGCAAAAATCGTGGCCCTCTTTTTTCTAATGACGGCCTTTATTGTCTTCAGAACTCTGATGGATTCTTCAAAAGTAAGACCTCTGTCCGTGATCTGCTCTATGGGGCCCAGAATTATCGAGACCGATCTTTCCGGTATCTTCCTGATTATGGAAACTGTTTGATAAGGGTTGAACGCCCTGGCCACCTTAACTTTTTTCAAAAAGATCTCCGTATTTATCCCGCCTATAGATGCTTCCTGTACGAGGAAGTAAACATCTATAAGGTTTCCACAGTCAACGATATAGGGAGAACTTCCAGTCTTTACAAGTTTAACGATCCCTCTGTGAGCCATTGTGTAGATGTAGTCTGGCCCGGATATGAGAAAGTTTCTCATGGTCATCTTCTCAGAAGTCCGGCATAAACGCCTATTATCCTGACATCTCTTGCATCAACCACGATGGGGTCCATATCCGGATTTGAGGGTTTCAATATCACTTTATCCTCTTTGACAAATACCCGCTTGAGAGTCACCTCTCCATTTACGAGAACCGCAGCTATATCCCCATTTTTCACGGTTTCCTGCCTTTTTATAAAAACTATGTCTCCGTCAAGGATGTGATCTCCAATCATACTGTCACCCCGAACTCTGAGGGCAAAGACTTCTCCTGTGCCAAAAAGGGTGGAGTCAATCGAAAGGTACTCATCCACGAATTCATCAGTATAGGTGAGCTCTCCCGCAGGGATAAATCCCAGAAGGGGCACAGAGTTACGCGGCTTTAGAAGCACGATTCCGCGCCCTTTACCGGGCAGTTTTTTGATGTAACCCTTCCTTTCAAGCGCCTTTATGTGATCCTGTACAGCTCTGATGTGGATACCAAACCTTTCTGCTATCTCCCTGATGGCAGGCGCAACCCCATTTTTTCTCATGTAATCCTCAATGAATTCCAGCACTTCCTTTTGCCTCTCCGTTAATCCACCCATACCTTAAATATACTATACAAATGTATAGTTGTCAAGATGGGAGGCAAGGGGATTTTAAGAATCCCTGTACTTTGGAAGGGAAGCTAAAGGGAGGTGTTACCCGTAAGATCATTTCTATAGGTTAATAAGGAGAGACATTTTTCGAACAGCCTCGATTAAAAATTGACCTTTGAATAAGGTATCATGTAAAATCATAGCACTCATGAAAAGGATTTTCCCGTTGATTTTCATATCAATACTGGCAGCATCCTGCTCGATTAGAAAAGCCAAAAGTTCCCTGACTGTTGATCAGGTTTTCGTGAAAGGGATGGAGTATTACAAAAAGGGCAAGTATTCAAAGGCCATCGATTTTTTCAACAGGATACTTTTTGAATTTCCAAGGAGCAGGTATGTTGACGATGCACAGTTCTATCTCGCTCAATCTTATCTCATGTCAAAGGATTACGACAATGCTATAAATGAGTTCAAGTTCCTGATCTCTCAGTTCCCCAACAGTGTTTTTATAGAGCAGGCTTACATAGGATTGATAAAGGCTTACATTTCAAAGACTTCCAACCCGGAGCTGGATCAGAGTGACACGAAAAAGGGTATAAGAATAGCGAGAGAGTTTCTTGTGCAGAATCCTGATACAAAGTACAGGGAAGATGTAAAGGCTTTGATCCGGGAAGGTGAGGAGAGGCTTGCCACGAAGCTGTATTTAATTTCAGAAACATACAGACATTTAAGGCAGTACAGAGCGGAGAAGATATATCTTGAGTATCTTCTTGAGCAGTACCCATACGCAAAGATAGCCAAAAAGGCAAGGGAAAGACTTGCCGAATGTAATGAGAGGCTCAACGGTTCAAGGACGGTTTCTGTAAAGAGTAAAAATCCACAGGGATGAAGATAGGGATTCTGGGAGGGAGGTTTGATCCCGTTCATATAGGTCACTTAATAGTTGCCAGGGATGTGAAGGAGATCCTTGGCCTTGAAAGGGTAATATTTCTTGTCAGTTACAACCCACCTCACAGGACAGCGGTAGCGGAGTTCAGAGACAGGTTTAACATGGTGAGGCTGGCGGTGAATCCGCTTCGCGGATTCACCGCCAGCCAGTTTGAAAAACAGCTAAACCTCCCAAAATCCTATACCGTCGAAGTCCTCAAACAGCTGAAAAACCTCCACCCGAATGACACTTTCTACTTCCTGATCGGTATGGATCAGTACTCAAGAATACATACCTGGTACAAACCACTGGATATCTTTAAGTACGCCCACCTCGTGGTCATGGAAAGAAAAGGCTGCTCACGAAGAAGAGAGAAAATTCATCCCCGGGTAATCTTCGTTCGGCAGAGAGAAATAGAGATATCGAGTACCGAAATCAGGCAGAGGGTAGCACAGGGTAAGTCAATTAAGTACCTCGTTCCTGAAGT
>JALSOY010000113.1 GCA_026986235.1 Caldifarciminota bacterium | reverse complement strand
TACTACATCCCTGAGGGTAATGTGGTGAGTTTGGATGCCACATACAGAAACGGAGTGATCCTTTTGAATAGTGATCTTCACGGCACATACAACCTTGAGGTTTACTCCATTGATGGTAGAAGGCTTGCTAAGAGGAGAATAGAGATATCCGGTAACAGGATAAACCTTGGTTTTGATCTTCCAGCTGGGATATACTTTATTCGTGCTTTTGGTCAGGGAAGTGAATTAAGGGCGAGAGTTGTTGTTTTGAGGTAGGGTACAGGGGGCGGCGATTTTCTTCGAAAATCGCCGCCCCCCAGGAGATTATATTATGAAAAAATTCCTTTTTACCCTCCTTTTCATGCCACTTTTTGCATCTGTCAACATAGTTTTCCCCGATACATCTATCACAGGAGGTGATACCCTCATCTATCCTGTCTTTGCACAGAATGTCCAGCCTGAAGATTCGATCTACGGTGGTCAGTTCTGGATTTCCATCAGTGAGCCTCTACTCACCCCGGTGCGAGTTGCACAGGGTGACATCACAGGAGACTGGGGTATCGCATTTGCCTTCGATTCCACGACTTTAAAACTCAACATAGTTATGTGGGGCGGGACGGCCCTCAGGTCTGATGGTGTACTTTTTTACATAAACTTTCTGGTTTCCAACCCACGGACTACAACGACCACCTACATCGTCGTTGACAGCTGTTATCTGATCGACGAAATATCAAATCCGATTCAACTCACTGTGGATACGGGGATAGTCGTCGTCACTCCTGTGGGAATAGAAGAGAGCGTCCTTCAGAACCCCCTGAGAGTTTTATTTCACGAGGACGGTCTCATGATCATAAATTCCCGCCCTGTGGAGGTAAGTATTTTCAGTGTTGACGGCAGACTTGAAAGGAGAGAGATGATTGATGGAAGAAAGAGGCTGACCCATTTTGGCCAGGGCGTTCACTTCATCGTAATCAAAGATAGAGGGAGGGAGATTTTCCGGAAAAAATTTGTCATTTTTAGGTAGTCACTTTACATAGGAAACCCTGGCAAGAATTCTGGTTTTTGGGCCTTTCTTTGCAATAAAATAGATCCCGGAGGGAAGACCATCGAAGTTTATTACGGAACCTGTAACTTCCCTCCTGACTCTGCCTGTAACATCCATAATTATGTATTGTCCGGGTGATCTGGTATAGAAGGACTTGTTCCCTGTAACGACACATGTGGTGTAACCTGACACCGGTTTTTCCCGCTCTTTAACCCCTGTAGCAACACTTCTTCTTGTCAGGCTGACATTATCAATGTACCAGCCTTCAAGCTGTATGTCGTTGTTTTCACTGTAAAAGGTGAACTTTAGTCTGACGGTAGAGCCGGGGGAAAAGTGGGTGAGATCGTATTCGTAGGTTTGCCAGCCTTGTGATGGGCCTCCGTAGGTGGCGATGTGAAAGGTATCCAGAGAGATTGCTTCAACCATGCAGAAGTCCCATCCAGGCTGGGTTTCGTAGTAGGTATCGAACCTCAAAATGCCACCATCTGGAACGGTAAGAGGAGGAGAAATAAGGGATGCAACGAAACCGGGTGAGTATCGGTACGATCCCTCGTTTCCCACATAAAAACTGTAGTTTCCCGAGCTGGAACGGTGAGAGGTTATGTGCCAGTACCCGTTTTCAACGATCCATCCTTCGGGGCCTGCCTCAAAAGAAAACTCGTAGCCCCTGTAGCCAACGGAAAGTGTAATGGTATCGTTTAAAACCATAATTCGAGGGAAAAACAGGGTGTCCGGGAAGGAACCGACATTCACTGTAACCGTTACTTCTGCCGTGTCCACCACATTTCCAAGTAAAACAAGGGTGTCTGATAGCTCAACCCGTCTGTCGAGCGACTTCATGGAAATATTAACATTTTTAACCGGGACCGGTAGAGGATCTGTAATTTTCAGGGTGAGATAGCCACTTGAGTTTCTTTGTAGAAATGTGTAATCGTAGCCTGCAAGAAGGACTCTTTTTCTCAGGACTTCGAAGTCCAGAGTGGTGGAATCAAAAAGTATGGAGGTCAATGTATCTGCATTCACAGAGTCAATGTCCATGGGAATGGTTACAAGAGCAGTATCTCCAGCTGGAATGGAATCTATAAAAACGGTATCAAGTGAGGGATGTATGATACCTGTGGCGGATATTGCAAATCCTATGTTCCGGAGCGTTGTTCCGGATGCGTTTCTAATTTTTACATTCATTGTATCACTGGATCCACCCACAAAGTACTTCTCGAATGCGTCGTTTCCGAAATCAACTATCTCAACGCCCAGAGAGGATGGTTGAACGGGGATTGTGGCTTCTTGATATGTGTAACCTGCTTTGAAAACGGAAATGTGAATGGAATCACAACCAGAGATCGTGAGATTGAAAAAAGAAACCCCGTTTTCGTCTGTGAAAGATCTTTTTATGAGGCTGTCTCCCTGGAGAACGGCTATGGAGACTCCGGCAATGGGGAGGTTGTTCTGGTCTTTGACATAAACGGAAAAGGTGTTTTCACCGCATTGGAGGACTTCGGGCGTGCGAACTACCAATGATTCCGGGTTTTTCATAAAAACATCCATTTCAGGATCACCGAGGTATGTCAGTGTGTACTCGTTCCACCTGTAGTCGTTGGCGCTTCTTGAAATGGGCGTGAAGTACAGTTTTGCCATTGCAAGTGCCTTTCCCGGTTTGGTTTCACCGTTATCGAGAATTTCGAAGAACTTCCTGTCAAAAAGATCACTTGAGCTAAATCCAGGGAATCCGGGTATGTACCAGCCATATCGGCTGTTTCCAATGTAAAAGCCACCGCCAGGGGAGTTTACGAAGTGTTCGGCGATGCAATTGTCGTCAAAGGCGCAGGTCCAGCAGCCGATAGAGTAGAGGATGCCCGTTATTTTCGTGGTATTGGTTAGATTATCAAAATCAAATGGATTTAGGTAATCTGCTCCTACCTGCATGAGATAGCTGTTACCATGTCCGTTATGATTGATAAAGTTAAAACCAAGTCCCATGTAGTACAGGGCCGTATTCCTGTTTAAATTGCCGAATCTTTCGTAAAGTCTCGTGATGGAAAGATCGTCAGGCATGATTTCAAGGATCCCGTCTTTCGCCACACCACCATCTGTGACATTATCAAGGTAACTTGCAAGGAAGAGACCGTCTCCAAAGTAACCTGTTGCGTGATTCCTTTCGTATCTTATAACTTTATTAACGAAGTTTGTTACCTGAGCGGGAGTAGAAACCGGTGCCCTGCCAACTATAAGATCAGGAATGAGGTCAACGCTGTCTTCCACTTCTCCGAAGATTCCGTCTCCATCCAGATCCCAGGAACCATCCAGGTCCGAGTAGT
>JALSOY010000112.1 GCA_026986235.1 Caldifarciminota bacterium | reverse complement strand
TCGAGCTTATCTATGTCCCTGTCAACAATGTAAACACTTGCGCCGATTCCTGAAAACGCCTTGGCCGCACAGAATCCAAGGGTTCCTGCCCCGACGATAACGACTTCAGCCGGCGGAATACCGGGAATACCTGAAAGTAGAATTCCCCTTCTACCGGCCTTTCTGCTCTCAAGCAACCTTCCAGCAATCTGGACGGCCATTCTCCCCGCAATCTGACTCATGGGTCTCAAAACAGGCAGAGTGCCGTCAGGCTTCTGTATTATCTCGTACCCTATAGCCGTTATTTTCTTCTTGAGCAAAGAATTAATGATGGACCTTGGCGAAACTGCAAGGTGGAGGTAACCCATCACCGTCTGACCATCCTTCATCAGCTCACACTCTTCTGCATTGGGACACCTGATCTTTAAAACCACATCGGATCTCTTCACCACTTCTTCCTTGTTATAAACGATATGAGCACCGGCATCCCTGTAATCACGATCGGAGAATCGGGCTCCTTCACCGGCACCACTTTCAACATACACACTGGCGCCCATGTGAACGAGCTCCATAACCCCCCGTGGGGACAAACCCACCCTTATCTCTTCCGTCGCCTTTATTTCCTTGAACTCTTTTGTTATCCCGAAATTCATAATTTGCACTCCTTTGAATATTTGCAAATATTATGAAAGACTTTCCAGGAACAATCAACCTGTTGATATTTGCCCCCTCCACGCTCATAATCAAACACTGTGAAAAGGTTTTTCCCTCTCATAATATTCCTGATTGGTACGGGTTGTGTCTATTTTAACACCTACTACAACGCAAGAAAGTATTTCTATGAGGCAGAAAGAACTTACAAGAAGACTCAGAGGGTTACCCCAAAAGAGAGGAAGGCCTACGAAAAGGTCATAGAAAAGTGTTCCAAGATACTGGAATTTTACCCTGATTCCAGGTATGTTGATGATGCCCTCTATCTCATGGCAATCTCCTACCTGAGGCTGGGGGACAGGAGGAAGGCAAAAAGAAAGTTTGAAGAATTATTCACTTTCTATCCTAAAAGCGAATACATCTCCCGTGCGAAAATCGAATACGCAAGACTCCTTATTGAATCTGGAAATCCAGAGGAAGCGAGGAACATGCTTAAAAAGGCTTATTCAAAAACATCTGCCGAGGAGGCCGCTCTGCTGCTCGCAAGATCCCTCGCACTTGAAAATAAATGTGACAGGGCACTTGAGGAACTCAGACCATTAATTAAAAAAAGGATCACAGAAACCAGAAAAATCGAGATACTATACCTTGCAGCAAAGTGTTCTTACAGAACCGGTGATTTCCAGAGCGCCATAAGTTACCTTGACAGGCTCCAGAAATTCGTCCTGCCTGACTCGGTGAAGGTTAATTCACTCGAACTCCTGGGCGATGTGTACCTTGAGATGGATAGTCTCGACAGGGCCCTCGAGGTTTACAGAAGTATAGATCTACCACCAGGGGACAAAAGGAGATCACGAATAAACTATAGAATTGCAAGGATCTTGCTGAAAAAGGGCGAGGTCCAGGAGGCTATAAAAGAGCTAAAAACCGTGTATAACGGCGACCGGGGGGGTAAGTACGGACAGCTTGCAGCCTTTACCCTTGGTGTTGAATACGAGAAGATGGACTCCATAAAAAAGGCGATAAAGTGGTACAAAAACGCCAGTTCCTCGAGGGCTGACCCCGAAATTTCTATCAGGGCAAGAAAAAAATTCAGGGCATACGAAAGTATCCAGAAATACTCAGAGGATTCTACAGATGTAAGATTAAAACTCGCCGAAATTTATCTGCTCGAATTAAACAATCCCTCAAAGGCCCTGGAACTCTACAGGTCTGTGGTGGACTCCTCCAGGAACGATGATCAACTAAAAAGAGCCCTTTATGGTCTCGTGTACATCTATTCAGGGCCTGTTGAAAATCCGGATTCCGCACGGAAATACTACGAAATCCTCAAAGAGAGGTTCGGAAAATCACTTTTTGTAAAGCGGGCAGAAAGCTTGTTGAAAAGTGATTAGATTTATTGTAAATCCAGTGGCAGGGGCACATAAAACCCGGAGAAGGTGGCACATACTTGAAAATTACGCTCGAAAAGTACTCGGTAACTTTGAGGTCAGGTTTACAGAGTACCCGGGTCATGCAATAAAACTTGCTAAAGAGGCGGCTAAAAGCGGCGTGGATACCATCGTAGCCGTTGGTGGAGACGGCACCATAAACGAAGTTGCCAACGGAATTTTTTACTCCTCACACGAAGCAAAACTCGGGATTATTGACTGCGGAACTGGTGCCGATTTTGTAAGAACCGTTTCCGTGGGGAAAAACTATCTTGAGGCAATTGAAACCCTGAAATCCGGTTTGACCAGGAAGATTGACATTATTGAGGCTGAATTTACTGATCCTGATGGGGGAAAAAGAAAAAGAATCTTTGTTAATGCCGCAGATGCAGGTCTTGGTGGTGATACGGTCATAAATGTTGATGGTGCACCTAAAGTCATGGGAGGTAAACTGGCATTCCTGTATGGAGTTCTGAGATCACTCGTGCACTTAAAAAACTACCCGGTGAAAATTACCCTGGACGGTAATGAGGTCGGCGAGTATGATATTATCTCCGTCATCGTGGCAAACGGTAAGTACTTTGCCGGAGGAATGCTCGTGGCACCCATGGCTCAGCCCGATGATGGAAGGTTTGAAGTTATCATTATAAAAAATACAACGAGGAGGAAATTCCTCCGTAGTCTGCCCCTTGTTTACAGAGGTGAACACATTTATATAGATGAGGTGGAACACTTTTCAGGGAAAATTCTGGAGATCAGATCCGCCTCCAGCATTATGATGGAAATGGATGGTGAACTCGTGGGCAGGTTACCTGCGAAGTTTGAGATAAGGCATGAAGCAATTGAGGTCATTTCAAAAAAGTGAGGTGAAACCATGGGTAACACTTGGAAGGGACCGTTAAAGAAGATTGATCCAAACAGGTGGGAAATCCCTGTAGGGTATAAACCCTGCATGAAGGTTCCGGGTAGAATTTATGCTACGGGGGAGCTTATTGAGAGTATAAAACAGGATCAGGCCCCCGAGCAGGTGGCCAATGTCGCCTGCATGCCTGGAATAGTGAAATATTCACTTGCCATGCCCGATATTCACTGGGGTTACGGCTTTCCCATAGGTGGAGTGGCTGCCTTCGATATTGAAACAGGTGTCATATCCCCCGGTGGTGTGGGTTACGACATTAACTGTGGAGTCAGGATCATCAGAAGCGATATAACCCTTGAAGACATGAAACCAAGACTCGAAAAAGTTCTCCAGGCAATATACGACAATGTTCCGGCCGGGGTGGGTGAAGGCGGTAAA
>JALSOY010000111.1 GCA_026986235.1 Caldifarciminota bacterium | reverse complement strand
TGTTCGAAAAGTATCTCTATTTTTCAACTTAATTTGCAGATAGAGATGATTTTTCGGTTATCATCCCCCTTGAGTCACCTTGCTGAGGGAGAGGAATTCTCAAAAATCCCCCTTGGAGAAGGGGGACTTAGGGGGATTGAAATTTTAAGCGGTTGACATCCCCCTTTGTCCCCCTTCTGAAGAAGGGGGATTTTTCGAACAGCCTCCTCAGGCAGATTTGCCAGACACCGTATCCATCCCGTAAAATTTCCTTTATGAGGAAAATTTCACCTTTATTTCTCGTACTTATCTTTGGTGCCTGTTCCCAGGTCAGGCAGATCGTCGCAGTAAAAGACCTGAGGATTAAATTTCTGAATGTTGAAATTGCAGGTATCTCTCTTGATGGAATAGATCTGAACCTCAACTTCAGGGCACACAATCCAAACAGAGTGAACGCAGTCCTGACAGGTTTTGCCATAGACATATTTGCCAATAACTTCAAACTCGGGAAGGCTCAGATGAATCGGCGTCTTAAAATTCCTCCACAAAAGTCGAAGGTTTTCACCATTCCCCTGCATTTAAGATGGAAGGATCTATCAAGCTCAATTTCAAGTGCCATCAGGAAAAAGAATGTTACATTCAGGGCCGTTGGCTATGCACTCATAGATACCCCTCTTGGTAAGCTGAAGTTTAAGGTTGCAGATTACACGAGATCTATAAAATAGCGCAAGAGGCATTTCTAAAATGCCTCTTCAAAATTTTCAGGCTCTTCGTAGCGTTCCCGTTGTTTTTTGAACATGTTGTGGTTGTACCTGATACTCAGAGAAATAACCCTGGAATCACGGGTAAAACGCTTTCTTGAATAGTAGCCCGGACCCTCCGAGTAATACTCCCACTTAAAACCACCGTCTATGTTCTGTATTCTCAGTGTAACGGAGAGATTTCTGCCAAACAACTTCCTTAATCCCACATCCATGGTGTGGAATCCTGCCCTTTCACCCTGGAGGGTCGCAACAGGACTTCTGTATCGGTATGTGATCTGAAATTTCAGGTCCTTTCCTGCTTTTATGTTGCCTGTCACTCTCGTACTCCAGGAAACACTTTTATTTTCGTATCCCTTACCGTTGAGGTTCCCTTTTACAAAAAACCTGTAAATGTCAAACGACCAGTTCAGAGAAATCCACCTGAGATCAACATTTAAAAAGGCCTCTGCCCCCGTCCTGTATCCTGTCCCTGCGTTATCAAAGGTTTCAATGAACACATTCTCCGAGAGAGGTATCGTTATCCTCTCGATGTCGTCGTGAATGGTTTTGTGGTAACCTGAGACGGAGAAAAAGCCTCCTGACAGGGGATATCTGAAGGTTGCTTCGTAACTGTCTATAAGAACGGATTTCAGATCGGGATTACCCTTTCTGATGGTGTGGGGATCAACCCATACCCTGAAGGGTGCAATCATCCATCCCCGGGGACGCCTTATCCTGCGGGTGTAACTGATCATAAACTGTCTAATTTCACCTGTTGAAATGTGGATGGATGGGAAAAGATTGTACGAGCTGCTTACAAAGCTCTTACCTGCTCCCGGATCCTCAATATTTCTCCTCTCAATTTCCCCACGAAGACCCAGCTGATAGCCATATCCAGAAATTTTCCCGCTCAGGAGGGCATAAACGGAGTGTATCTGTCTTTTTTGGGTGTAGTTTAATTCGTTGTCTTCTACAAAATCTCCCGTGGTGGTGTCAAACAGATAATACCTGGAAAGCTCGTCCCGATACCTGAACTTACTCTGCGTCCCGACCTCTATGTTCCAGTTATCTGACATCTTCTTTAAGTTAATCACAAGATCAAGTCTTCTGGATGATCCACTCCCGGAGACCTTTCTCCCGAAAAGCGGACTTCCCTCCATATTTTTTTCAAGATAGTATGTCTCTATCTGTCTTTTCCCCCTTCCTGAACTTATGTCAATGGAAAAATTCGTCCGGCTCGAGAAGGATTGTTTATATCCCACAAACACGCTCCATAAAGGGTGATCTATGTCGAAGGATTCATCGGTTTTGTGGTTTGTGTAATTATTTTCGTTGAACCTCTCCATCCCCCATTTGAAGAAATTGACCCCCGAGCTCAGGACGCCTGATTCAGAGATTTTGAAATTTATACCTGCCCGAAATCCAGCAGGATCTCTTGAAAATCTGGAACTTCCGTACGAGTTAATCTCAACCGTGTCAGAGTCACCTACATGCCTTTTATACACGAAGATCTCGCCAGGGTAGTTTCTTTTTGCACCGTTCAAAGATAAATAAAAATCCAGTTTGCCGGATCTTCTTGTGTAGAGTACACTTCCACCGTAATTGTCAGAAGTTCCCATCGAAATGGAGACCGTGTATCCGGAGACCCTTTTTCTACCTTTTTTCAGCACTATGTTGATGATCCCTGACTCACCTTCCGGATCGTATTTTGCCGATGGATTTGTGATAATTTCGATTTTATCAATTATAGCTGCTGGAAACTGCTGGAGTACTTCAGAAGGGTCAGCGAGTGTAGGTCTTCCATCAATGAGAAGAGTAAAGTTACTGCTGCCCCTGAGTTTTACATTACCTTCTATGTCCACTTCAATGGACGGGACATTTTTGAGAACATCCACCGCAGTCGCTGATTCTGAAGAAAGTTCCTCACTCACATTCACAACCTTTCTATCGATCCTGAATGTTACAACTGGGGCTTTTGCCCTCACTTCCACGGGCTTCGCCTCAATGTAAGCCGGGTTTAGATATATTTTCCCGAGCCTAACAAACCTCTTGTTTTTTGTTAGTTTTACGGATCTTATGACCTTCTTTTTATAACCGATAAAGTCCACTTCAATGAAGTATTCTCCGAAAGGGAGACCCTTTAGGATGAATCTTCCAAGGGAGTCAGTGGCAATCCCGCCGGCCTTCGTGCTGTCTGATACCCTGTAAGCTATAACCGTGGCATACTCGAGAGGAGTACCGGTTTCAGAATCAACCACCTTACCGGCTATTATTGTTCTGAATCTCGCCCTTTCCGTGGAGAAAAGGAGTAAAGGGATGAATATCCAGAAAGACTTTTTCGTAAAAGACCTCATGTTTAAAACCCCTTTTCAGTTTGAGTGAAATTATAGGGAAGGATCTTCCATCCATCCAGCAAGTCAACCTTATGTGCCAACTGAGCGAGCAGGTAAGGTAGGGATGTTAACTCCACAACCCCCTTCACAAGGGGGATTTTGGGATGAAGATAATCCCCCTTCTCCACGGGGGACTTTGGAGACCATGATCCCCCTTCTTCGGAAAGGGTCCTAAGGGGGATGACTACCACTTAAATTTCAATCCCCCTGTATCCCCCTTCACCAAGGAGGATTTTGGGAATCCCTGTTTCTCAGTAAAAACAAATTAAG
>JALSOY010000110.1 GCA_026986235.1 Caldifarciminota bacterium | reverse complement strand
GGGGCTACCCCAAGACGAAAATTTATCTTTGGCTTCATAAATGCGTAGGAGACTATCGTTCCAAATACCATGGCAACTCTACCTGTGGCAAAATCGTCCTGGTGTCTGAAACCGGTTGTCAGATATGCACACGAGTCTCTGTATATGAGGTCAACAAGGTATTTCAACGCTTCAATCCCCTCTGGAGAGTCGAAGGCAACATGTCCTTTGTCTATAATCCTGCCACCTTTCTGATAGAGTATGATCTCGTAAAGCCACACATTCACAGGATAGGCAGTTCCATAGATGTCGGGAACTCCATCTCCCGTGGTGTCAACAGTGAGTTTTTTGGCAACCTCCCTGAACTCCTCCCATGTTTCCGGGAAATGGTCAATTCCATACTTCTCAAACAGATCTATGTTGTAATAAAAAACCGGGACACTTTTATTGAATGGAAAGGTCAGCATCCTGCCATCCCATGTGTTATCTTCAAGAAAGACGGGAAAGATGTCTTTTACAACTGAGTCAGGGATCCATTTTCTCATGAGGTCCCCGAAGGGTACTATCTTGTTGGCCTGAAGAAGCTCTGAGGTCCATGATTCGTAAACCTGAGCGAGAACCGGAGGCTTATTTGCAGCAACTGCTCCCATGATCTTTTGTGAGAGTGTACTGTAACTACCGAGATTCACATAAACTACAGGATCACCGGGATACTTTCTGTTGTAATCTCTGATAATCTTTCTGAGTGCGTCTCCCAGAGGGCCGCCCATAGCGTTCCAGAACGGAACACCTCTGGAACCACCACCTGTACAGGAATCAAGGGAAAGGGAAAGCACAACCAATAAAATTCCCCACACAACTGTCCTGAGGTAACGCATACGGTTATTATAATGACACCTTCGTGAATTTAGAATGCCACTCTTTATCCATTTAACTTCGAGTGGACGGCTTTAATGGCAGAAAGAAGAAGGATGACGCCAGCCGCTATGGCACCCCAGATACCCATGAGGGAGAAGATGGTAACTATCACTCCGGCTACCAGGACACCGACGGCAATGGCGATAAAAGACCTGTAAGGATTGAGTCTCAAAAGTGCGGCAATCATGGCACCGGTCCATGCACCTGTTCCTGGCAGGGGGATGGCAACGAACGCAAGAAGACCGAGAATTTCGTACTCCTCCACCTTCTCTCTGTTTTTCTCCGCTTTTCTTTCGAGTATCTCGTAGAACTTCCTTCCTGGAGTCGTCTTTGCAAAAAGGTTCATCAGTGGAAGAAGAAGATAGAGTATGGGATAAACCGGAATAAGATTGCCCAGAACCGAGATCAAATAGACCTTAAGGAAATTCATCTTGTAGTATAGAATGCCCAGGGGGATGGCTCCACGGAGTTCCACAATGGGAAGCATGGAAACAATGAAAGTTACAAGCGACCTGTTGTGTATTACATGCTGAACAAAGTCAATAATTCTTTCGCTCATTTGACATGACAATCAGGAGATCATTGCCAACCCTTTCTATCTTTTTTATACGAGCTTTTACCGGGATCTTTAAATTTCTTCTCATACCCTGAAGGATGCTTATTCCATTTCCGAAAAACAGGGGTGCCTGAAAGAGGTAAATTTTGTCCCATAAATTCCTATCTACAAGTTTCCCTGCAAGGTATGCTCCACCTTCAAAGAGAATAGACCTTACACCTCTGCTTCCCAGAATCTTTAATGCCTCCTCAAGATCCGGTTTTCCTTCCTCATCAGGGGGTACGAAGATCACATTGACATTTTTTTCTAAAAATTTCACCGCTTCTTTCCTGTTTTCCTCTGTATCAGATGTGATAATAGATGTCGGCACAATAGTGGTATCAAATACATAAAAGTCCGTGCTAAAGTCCAGTTTTGAGGCAAAGATGAGCCTTTCTGGGATCCTTGCCGGATATACATCTCTTGGAGTTAACCTGGGATTGTCGTGTAAAAGTGTACCCTTTCCCACTGCCACGGCGTCCACCTCGCCCCGCCATCTGTGGTCAAGTATGCGGGACTCAGGGCCCGATATCCACTGACTTTTCATCTCTTCGTCAGCGAGAAAGCCATCCATGGTCGCCGCAAGTTTCAGGTAAACAAAAGGCATCCCGGTTTTCGTGTACTTGAAGTAAACCTCGTTCTGCTCAATGACCTTTTCTTCGAGGACACCGACCTTCACCTCTATACCGTGTTCGGCAAGCTGTTTTACGCCTTCACCGTTTACCAACGGATTGGGATCGATTGCACCGATAACGACCCTTTTGATTCCCGCCCTGATGATCGCCTTCGTACAGGGTGGTTGATGACCGTAGAAGGAGTGGGGCTCAAGAGTAACATACATGGTGGCCCCTTTCGTGTGACCTCTCGCATCAAAAATAGCGTTTACCTCTGCGTGAGGGAGTCCCTGCTTTTTGTGGTAGCCCAGACCCACAATTCTTCCTCTGTTGACTATAACTGCTCCCACGAGCGGATTTGGGTAAGTAAACCCCCTCCCAAATTCCGCAAGATTTATCGCCAGTTCCATGTATCTTTCATCATCCATCACTTTCCCTTTAAAAGTCCACTCACTATGGCTTCGAGCTTTCCACGGATATTCTTTTCGGATTTTTCCATCCACACCGCTGCTATCTTAAGTGACTCTCTTATAAACTTTATCACATCCTCATCGCCTGGCCAGTTCTCTCGAATCACATCCTCGCCCACCCTGTTTATCAGCTCGTTCAGGGTGTATAGAGCGAGAAAAACATCGTCAGCGTAACCGACCACCCCAATAACCGCCTCCGGCAGAAAATCGTTGGGAATTATTATGTAGGAGAGAACGGCAACCAGTATGACCTTTTTATCAGCTGGCACCCTTTCGTCCTTCACGAGACGCCAGAGAAGTACGACGAGATCAGGTAAGGCAAGAAGAATCTTTGCTCCCTCTTCACCATATTTCCCAGCAAATCTGGAGAGTTTTTCCTTTACTGTCTGACGGAGTTTTTCATAAAACCTTTCGACCCTTTTCTCGCTGATGGGAACAAGGTTTTTCATGAAATTTCACCCCCTACATCTTGATCCTTACTCCCAGACCAAATGATAGGGTTTTTAACGGATTTGGTGTACTTTCAATGGCAAAAACATCGGTTCCAACCATGTTTTCTATTATTTTCGATGTCAGAGAAAGGACATTTGATTTAGCGGAAATGTCAATCCATGCGGGTACTCCAAGAACAGGGCCAAAAGGCACCTTTGCAAGACTCAGGGGAATGGAGACCCCGGCGCCCACATAGGGGAGAACAGAAAGGGGGACGAGAACTCCGTGCTTTGTGTAAAAGAAGGTAACATTGACATCAATTCCAGCCCTCACCTTCACCACAGGCAGGGGAGGTCTCACGAACGCTCCTCCGTAAACCGTTGCCGTGTTTCCCTTTTCAGGTA
>JALSOY010000109.1 GCA_026986235.1 Caldifarciminota bacterium | reverse complement strand
TGAGGGACGAGTTCATTCGTGGTGGATTTGATCTTTTGATCCACGGTCACATCCACGATGCCGGTGAGAACCGGAAGTGCCGATGCACGGAGGACTTTCGAATTCCGTGCTTCAATGTGAATGTTGAGTATTTAGATTGTAAACCTGTAAGTATCGACGAAATTATCGGCAGAAGAGATTAGATTTTGCAGGTGGTGGGTGATATAATTTAAAAAACTCCTAAGAGGGTGAAGATATGGACAAGATTTTTTCGTCAATTGAAGAGGCGATTGAAGACATAAAAAGGGGCAGGATAGTTATAGTGGTTGACGACGAGGATCGTGAGAACGAGGGTGATTTTATCGCTGCGGCAGAAAAGATAACGCCGGAGACCATCAATTTTATGGCCACCCACGGAAGGGGCCTTATATGCCTGGCACTTGATGAAAAAAGATTTCGCGAGCTCGAGCTGGAGATGCCGCTTACAAATACCTCAAAACACGGCACGAACTTCGGTGTTCCCATAGACGCTAAAAAGGGAACGACTACTGGCTCCTCCGCCTTTGACAGGGCCATAACGATCCTTCAGGCAGTTGATCCTTCCAAGGGACCCGGTGACTTTGCCAGACCAGGTCATGTTTACACCCTTATGGGGAAAGAAGGTGGAGTCCTGAGGCGGGCGGGTCACACGGAGGCCTCAATAGACCTTGCCAGACTTGCAGGCTTAAAGCCCGCTGGTGTTCTCTGTGAAATACTTGACGATGACGGACACATGGCAAGGTTACCAAAGCTCATTGACCTTGCAAAAAAGTTCAACCTGAAAATTATCAGCATCAGAGATCTCATACGATACCGGATCCAGAGAGAGAAGCTGGTGAAAAAAGTGGCTGAGACAAATCTTCCGACAAAATACGGACATTTCAGACTTCACGCATATCAGGATATCATCACCGGTGAGGTCCATGTGGCACTTGTCAAGGGTAATGTCAGGGGAAAAGAGAATGTACTCGTTCGCGTCCACAGTGAATGCCTGACCGGTGATGTCTTCGGCTCTTTGAGATGTGATTGCGGTGATCAACTACATACAGCAATGCAGATGATTGACCGGGAAGGACTGGGAGTACTGCTCTACATGAGGCAGGAAGGGAGAGGAATTGGACTTGTGAACAAACTCAAGGCCTACGAGTTGCAGGACATGGGGTACGATACCGTTGAAGCCAACGAAAAACTTGGATTCCCACCCGATCTGAGGGACTACGGTATCGGTGCCCAGATACTGGTGGACCTTGGACTTTCAAGCATCAGATTGATCACGAATAATCCCAGAAAAATCGTTGGGCTCGAAGGATACGGCCTGAAGGTCGTCGAAAGGGTCCCCCTCATTATTGAACCCAATGATGTAAATCTGTTTTACCTCAAGGTGAAAAGGGATAAGCTCGGTCACCTCCTCGGAGAAATTGAGAAGAGGGGTGGCTTCAAGGTGGTAAAGGAGAAAGAAAATGGCTGAATACAAGGGGAAAGTCAGTGCTGCAGGTAAAAGGATAGGCATCGTGGTTTCCAGGTTTAACGACTTTATCACATCCAGACTCCTTGATGGGGCACTGGAGGCCATAGAACAGTTTGGTGGAGACCTCGATCTCGTGGATATATTCTGGGTACCAGGAGCATTTGAGGTTCCACTCGTTCTCAGAAGACTCGCTAAATCCGGAAAGTACGACGGACTTGTAGCCCTATCGGCTGTAATTCGCGGTGAAACCCCTCATTTTGACTATGTTGCCGCAGAGGTGACCAAAGGCGTCGCACGCGTCATGCTTGATGAGGGTATCCCTGTCGCCTACGGCGTGATAACGGCCGATACTTTCGAGCAGGCAGAAGACAGAGCAGGTGGAAAACTTGGTAACAAAGGCAGAGACGCAGTCCTCACACTCCTTGAAACGATATCGGTTATGGAAAACATTTGATGGGCAAAAAAATTCTCCTCTACGGAGGGAAAAAGGCCGAATACCTCGTAAATTTTGAACCGGGGAAGAAAATACAGACCCACCTTGGTGTCCTCACCCTTCCTGAAGATTTACAGTACGGAAAGAGACTTGAAACCCACATAGGCAAAAGCTTCTACATACTTTTTCCCACAACACGCGAGCTCTCAATGAGGGTAAAGAGAACCACCACCATAATTTATCCTAAAGATGCAGGATACATGTTAATCGAAACGGGTATAGGCGCCGGCTCAAAAGTCCTTGAAACCGGCACCGGATCAGGGGCCCTCACTATCATCCTTGCCACCATCGTGGGAAAGGAGGGCAGAGTTTATTCCTTTGAGAGAAGAGAGGAATTTTTTAACAATGCCATAAAGAATGTGAAAGATACAGGACTCGACGACCGCGTCGAGTTCCACCTCAGAGATCCTGCTACAGATGGTTTCAACATAGAGCCTGTTGACGCCGCATTTATTGATGTTCCCGAACCCTGGACCCTGGTAAGGCCCGTTTATGAAGTTCTAAAACCCGGACACGCCTGGGTTTCCCTCTCTCCCACCATAGAGCAGGTTCAAAAAACTCACGACGCACTAAAAGAGTCCGGCTTCATAAGACTCAAGTGTGTCGAGATCCTGGAAAGAGAAATGCTCATAAGACATGGGAAGACCCGTCCAAAGGAGAGGATGGTGTCCCACACCGGATACCTGACCTTTGCCTGGAAGGTTGAAGGCTGACCTATCTGAAAGGATAGATTCGATCCCGACTACAGGTCAACTTTTTCAACGATTTTTTGAAGAATTAACCCGGAACACTTGTGTTACACATGCCATTCTTGTATCATTCTCTACCTGACTGAAATGGCGAAAGAAAAAGGAAAAAAACTGCTCATAGTAGAGTCCCCCACCAAAGCGAGGACTCTCAGCAAATACCTGGGGAGAAACTTTTCGGTTATTGCCTCAAAGGGGCACATAAGAGACCTTCCTCCCAACAGATTTGGTGTGAAAATAGACGAAGAGGGTTTCAAACCGAGCTATGTAATAATGAAGGAAAAGCGTGGCGTGGTGGATGAGATAAAAAAAGCGGCAAAAGAGGCCTCTGAGATCTACATTGGCAGTGACCCTGACAGGGAGGGCGAAGCAATAGCCTTCCACATTTCCCACATAATCAGGAGAATAAAAAAGCCCGAGGATATTAAGCGTGTCCTGTTTTATGAAATAACCAGGGAGGCGGTGAAAGAGGCTATAAAAAACCCCACAGAGATAGACCTTAACAAGTTCAACGCTCAGCAGGCAAGGAGAATCCTCGACAGGATTGTAGGTTACAAGATAAGCCCCTTACTCTGGAAATCGGTGAGAAAGGGCCTCTCTGCTGGAAGAGTTCAGACAGTTGCCCTGAGATTCATAGTAGAAAGAGAAAGAGAGATTCGTGCTTTCAAACCTGAGACCTACTATGTCGTAAAAGCCGTTTTTGAGAAAAACGGTGAGAAATTTACCGCCACCCTTATAAAGAGTCCGGACGGCAAAAAGCTCCAGAAAATAAAAGATAAAGATTATGCACGGGAAATTCTGGAAATTCTAAAGAAAAACAGCTATGTGGTGAAGGAGTTTAAGACGAGAGACAGAAAGCAGAGTCCACCCCCACCGTACAAGACATCAACACTCCAGCAGGATGCGTCGTCTCGTCTTGGGTATCCTCCCAAACGCACCATGAAAGTCGCTCAGGAACTTTACGAGGGAGTTGATCTCGGTGGTGAGCGTAAGGGCCTTATAACCTACATGAGAACCGATTCACTCAGAATTTCGGAAAAAGCCATTGAAACCATAAGGAAAATCATAAAAGAGAACTTTGGAGAGGAGTTATTACCTCAGAGGCCAAGGACTTTCAAATCAAGAGGATCCTCTGTTCAGGACGCCCACGAAGCCATCAGGCCCACGGGATTTGAATTTCCTGATACTATCAGGGACCACCTCACACAGGAACAGTTTGCCGTTTACAACCTTATCTGGAAAAGGGCGGTGGCATCTCAGGCCAGAGATGCCATTTTCGAAGTCAAAAAGGCGGTAATAGAAAATAGCGGTTTTCAGTTCAAAGCAGAGGGGGAGAAGCTGAAATTCCCGGGATTTTATACGATCACAGGGGAGAGCCCGAGGGAAAACCCCATACCTCATCTCGAACCTGGAGAGGAACTGAAGCTCGTTGAGCTGAAAGTGGAAGAGAAACAGACGGAACCACCAAAAAGGTACACCGAGGCAACCCTGATTAAAACTCTCGAAGCCCGTGAGATTGGAAGGCCCTCAACCTATGCACCCACCATTTCCACTCTGTTTGAAAGAGGATATGTCGAAAAAGAAGGTAAATTCCTGAAGCCCACAGAACTCGGTGAACTCGTAAGTGATATTCTGGTACCACGCTTCAAAGAGATCTTTGACTACGGGTTTACTGCAAAGATGGAAAACGAACTCGACAAGGTCGAGCTTGGTGAACTTTCCTGGCAGGAACTCCTCAGGGAGTTCTATCAGCGGTTTAAGGAAGAGTTTGAAAGGGCATCTGAGGATATACCGAATATAAAAAAGGAGAACACGGAGGTCCTGGACGAAAAATGTCCACTCTGCGGAAGACCATTGGTTGTTAGATGGGGCAGGTACGGTAAGTTCATCGCCTGTTCAGGCTATCCGGAGTGTAAATATACAAGACCTCTCGAACAGGAAACGGTGGAAGGAGAAAAATGCCCCGTGTGCGGTAAACCCATGGTGATCCGTAAGGGACGCTACGGGAGATTTCTCGCATGCGTTGATTACCCCAAATGTCCGGGAGTTAAGCCCATATCCACGGGGGTTAAATGTCCTGAGTGTGGTGGAGACATCGTTGAAAAAAGTAACAAAAGGGGCCAGGTATTCTACGCATGTTCAAACTATCCTGAATGTAAGTTCACTCTCGCCCATAAACCCGTTCCGGTAAAGTGCCCTGAATGCGGCTATCCCCTGATAATGGAGGTTCGCAGGGGCAAAAGATTCTACTATCAGTGCCCATCCTGCAAGAAAACATTTTCACCTAAGGATATAAAAGTTCTTCTTTGAGCCTGGTTGCTGTAATATTTAATCCCATGCGAAAATTTTTGGACTACCTCATTATAACGATCGGGGTTTCTATACTTTCCCTCGGGCTCGCCCTGTTTCTCATCCCCCACAAGATCGCTGCCGGGGGAATTTCCGGGGTCGGGATAATACTTTTTTACCTGTTCGGCATAAATGTGGGTTACACGATCTTTTTCCTTAACCTCATCCTTTTCGTCCTGGGGTTCAGGATCCTCGGCAGGAGTTTTGGATTTAAAACCATATACGCCACTCTTGCGTACTCTGCGATAGTGGCTGTACTCTCAAGGATTCTGCCTCCTGAGGGAGTAACAGATGACATGATCTTAAATGTTCTATTCGGATGCTTCCTCTCAGGTGCAGGGATGGCCATAGTGTTTTCAAGGGAGGCCTCAACAGGGGGAACTGACATTATTGCCATGATCCTCAAAAAACTCGTTAATCTGGATGTCTCCTGGGGACTTCTGATCGTTGATTTTACCATTACACTTTTTGCAGGTGTATTTTTCGGAAAAGATATTGGAATG
Source organism: Caldifarciminota bacterium (assembly GCA_026986235.1). Lineage (GTDB taxonomy): Bacteria > Hydrothermota > Hydrothermia > B15-G9 > WFZT01 > WFZT01. The sequence continues at coordinate 7,693 of JALSOY010000109.1, read as the reverse complement.
TATGCCCTTCTCGGTGTCATCGTTAATACATTTACCATTGATACCGTTCTCGCAGGCGTGACCACATCCATTCAGGTTATGATCATATCTGACAGGTACGAGAGAATTAAGGAGAGGATCCTTAATGATGTGAGAAGGGGAGCAACCCTGCTCCACGGTGAGGGAGCCTTCACCGGCAAGGACAGGAAAATAATCCTGACGGTTTTAAGAAGGAAGGAATTCGTCAGACTGAAAGGGATCGTGAAGGAGGAGGACCCTGACGCCTTTCTCCTCGTGTCTCATGTCAGGGAGGTCCTCGGTGAAGGATTCAAGCCCATAGAGTGATGGCAACGGTAATCGTTGACATTAGAGAGAAAACATCCAGGGTACCAGGGATCCTAAAAGAACTGGGCGTAAAGGTCATCTATGCAAGACTCCCTGTGGGAGACTATTCTCCCACACCGGGTGTACTGATCGAGAGAAAAACTGTTCAGGATTTCGTAAAATCTCTCAAACAGAAAAGGTTCCAGAGACAGCTTTACGAGCTCAGAACCTCGGGTGACAGAACTCTTATCATCATCGAGGGTAAAGGGCTTTTTTCCACCATGGGAATGAAGCCTGAGGCCATAATGCACACACTCGCCATTATCACCATAGGCTTCGGGATCCCTGTGGTGATGACACAGAATTCTTACGAAACGGCAAAATTCCTTAAGATCATCGCCAGCAGGGAAAAAGTGGATATCGAAGAAATGAGATCCCTATTTTTTAAACGGAAGGCCTCTTCTCCAGATGACGAAATACTCAGGGTGGTTGAGTCACTTCCCGGTATAGGACCAAAAAGGGCAAGAAAACTTTTGAACAGGTTTAAGTCTATTAAAAATCTCGTGAACGCCAGGCCGGGGGAGCTTCTTGAAATCGAAGGCTTCGGTAAAAAACGGGTGGAAAAATTCCTCGAATTCGTGGAAAGAGAATTCAATGAAGATTGAAACAATCCTGCGCTCAAGATTGTTGAAGATTCCGGATAAGTTCGGAAGGCCCTACAGGGTTGCAGCCGTCGTCGTACCCATAGTGGAAGACGAGATTCTTCTTACCCGAAGGGCTGATACCCTCCACAGTTTCAGCGGTCAGATTGCCTTTCCAGGCGGAAGACCCGAGAGCGGGGAGACGCCTCTGGAAACGGCCCTCCGGGAATTTGAGGAAGAAACCGGCATACCTGCAAATAAGCTCAATATCCTTGGAGCATTGCGTGAGGAAAAGACGAGACTATCAGACTTCATCATCTATCCGGTAGTTGCCCTCCTCAATCCTCCGTTTGAACTCCACCCGGATCCCGCCGAGGTGGCTGATGTCTTTACTATACCTCTCGCCTCCCTGAAAAGCTGCGAGAGGTACCATCCCCTCCTCTGGTCGATATTTCAATGTGGTGATCGTATAATCTGGGGCGCAACTTACAGAATTATCAAAAAACTCCTTGGAGTCCTCGATGAGCAAATTCCCGATAGAAAAGGTCCTGAAAATTCTGAGTGAAGAGAGAAAAAAAAGGAATGCACCCATAGTTACCCTCGTTTCCAAAAGAACAAAAGATCCGTTTCAGATCCTGGTATCCACCATTCTAAGCCTGAGAACAAAAGACGAGGTTACGGCAAAAGCCACTGAGAGACTCCTCTCCATCGTAAAAACCCCTGAGGATATTCTGAAAATACCGGACGAGGAACTCCAGAAGATTATCTATCCGGTTGGATTCTACAGAAACAAGACAAAAACCCTGAAAAAGATCTCCAAAATTCTTATCGAGAAATATGGAGGAAAGGTCCCTGATAGCCTCGAAGAGCTCCTGAAATTACCCGGAGTGGGCAGAAAAACTGCAAACCTCGTCCTTGCCGAGGGGTATAACAAAGATGCCATCTGCGTCGATACCCATGTCCATAGAATTTCCAACAGATGGGGAATCGTTAAAACAAAAACACCTGAACAAACTGAGTTTGAACTGATGAAAATCCTGCCACGAAAGTGGTGGAAGGAGTACAACAGCATACTCGTCGCATTCGGACAGACAATCTGTAAACCCGTGGGGCCCAGGTGTGAAGTATGCCCTATTAAAAATTATTGTCCCTACTGGAAAAAGCTGAAAAATAAAAAGAAGTAGCCATCAATTACCCTTATTGTACAGAAAAATTACGGCTCCTTTCACCCCAATTTTCACATAAAAATTTGAAAAATCTTACCGTGTGTGTTATATTCGTATTCCAAAAAAGGAGGATCAAGTATGCTGGATAAGTTACAGTATTTGTCAGGTATCGCTGTGGCCTACGGTATAAAATTCCTGGGTGCCATTGCGATTTTTATCGTGGGTAAATGGATCTCCAAAAAAATGGCCGGTTTTACCGAAAATCTCCTTGCAAAGAGTAAAGTTGACGAAACTTTGAAAAGGTTTCTTGGCAGTGTCGTCTATGTTTTGTTGCTCATCCTCGTAATTCTCGTTGCCCTTGGAACCCTCGGAATTCAAACTACGAGCTTTGTAGCGGTTCTTGGCGCCGCAACCCTTGCCATCGGCCTCGCACTGCAGAGTAACCTCTCAAACTTCGGTGCCGGGGTCATGATCCTGCTTTTAAGACCGTTCAAAATCGGTGATGTGGTAGAAGCAGGTGGTGCCACGGGGGTCGTTGAAGAAATCGGGATATTCAGCGTTAAACTGAAGACCTTTGACAACCGTGTGATAATAGTGCCCAACTCCAGTATAATCAGTTCAAACATAACGAACTACTCAGAGAAGGAGACAAGGAGGGTGGATCTCGTTATAGGTGTGAGCTACGAAGACGACCTGAAAAAGGTTAAAGAAGAACTCTGGAGTATCATAAATGAGGATCCTCGGATTTTAAAGGATCCTCCTCCAACCGTAGCGGTATCAGAGCTTGCAGATAGCAGTGTGAACTTTGTGGTGAGGCCCTGGGTGAAGAGTGAGGATTACTGGAGTGTGTATTTTGACCTGCTGGAGAAGATAAAAACGAGGTTCGACGAGAAGGGGATTTCCATCCCATATCCGCAGATGGATGTACATTTGAAAGGGAAGGGATAGGAAAGAGGGGCGGAGGCGCGCTGTGCGCGCCTCCGCCCCTCTCCCTTCATTCACCATAAATAACCTTCTCCAGATACCCGTGGAACTTCTCAACCACCTCACTCGAGGGCTTTTCCGTAAATAGAGAGACTAAGAATACCACGATGAAGTTTACGAACAATCCTATCATGCCTCCGTGGAATCCCCATGGATTCATAAGATGCGCAGGCATACCCAGCTTTGTACCAAGTCCCTTTGTAAATAGCAGGGTCACTATACTCCCTGCAATTATTCCCCATATTATGGCCGCACGGGTGAACTTGAACCTGAAGGGGTAGATTGCACCAAGTGTGGCAGGCAGTAGCTGGAGAGCACCTGCACCGGAAAATGCAACGATGTCAAAGATTATCCCTGGCTTGAATGTTGCAAGTATGGCAGCGAGAAGGAAAGATATAAAGACCCAGATCCTCCCCTGTTTTACCAGTGTTTCCTGGGTAACCTCCTTTTTCCCGAGCTTCTGATATAGATCCCTCGTCACAACAGCTGAAAATGCGTGCATCTGGCTGTCAGCCGTGGACATTGCCGCAGCTGAGGCACCTGCAAGGAATATTCCGGTAAACCAGGCAGGGGCAGTTTTTGTCAGCAATGCTGGCAATGTGGCGTCGGGAGAGCCATAAGTCTTGATTATCTCAGGAAGCATACCCTTTGCAACGGCCGCCGCCGCTGTAAGACCCACGAAACCGGCAGGAACATATATGAAGACCAGGTAAATGGGCGTCGTTGCCCCCAGCCACTTTAGAGTGTGAGGATCCCTCGCCGTGTAATACCTCATCCATAAGTGAGGCTGCATCACTATCCCGAAGGAGAAAATTATACCGAGACTGAACCAGTAGGTATATGGGACATGGACTGTCAGAAGTTTGGGCTTAACTTCAAGGAGCGTGTGAAAGACATTACCAACACCTCCAAATAGCTTCACGGCAACGAAAATCCCTGCAATCCAGATGGCGACAAACATCCAGATGCCCTGCAGGAAGTCCGTCCAGTAAACCGCGCGAAGACCACCTGCCATAGCGTAAAGAGCGACGATGAAGAGAAGTACCCAGGTACCAATGACATAGGGAATGTGACCACCACTTGCAACATTAAAAATGTAACCAAGCCCCATAGCCTGAACCGCCATGTATGGAATCAGGAAAATCGCCAGTACCACTGCAACTATTCCTCTCAGAAGATCACTTTCGTAGTAATCTGCCAGAAGATCCGCAGGCGTTATGTATCCGTACTTTTTCCCGAGATACCAGAACCTTGCCCCAAATAGATAGGTCAGTATTCCCGTGAGGAATGTCCATGTTCCTGCTGCCCAGAAAAAGACACCGACTTTGTAAAAAACGCCACATGATGTAAGAAGTGCATACGCAGAGTGGTAGGTGGCCACTATGGTGAAATAGAGGATCAGGAAGCCAGCGGTTCTGGAAACCAGGAAGTAGTCCTCAATGTTGATCTGTAGTTTCCTGAAGGAGAAGTAACCAAGGATACCAACGATCAGAATATATATCACCATTATGGTGAGAGCGACCGGCCAGCCAGCGTACTCCATGATTCACCTCCTAAGGTTTCCAGACCTTCCAGGCCGTTATGATGGCGCCGATTACGATCATGATGTACCAGAAGGTGAGCCAGGCATAGATGAAAGGCATGCCGAGGACGAAGGGGACGGCCTTGTTGACCGCCTTGAGAACGGGCCACTGGGTCATGAGATATCAGAAAAGGATGTAGATCAGCATGACCCAGCCCCCGGTAGTCCGGGGAATCAGGTGGGATTTTTTAACTACACTCATAACAACACCTCCCCATGGGCATGGCCCATTAACTGGATTAAAGGTCTTTGCAATCCCTGCGGATTTTCCTGTTTTCCTCTACATAGGTCTCCCAGGATATGCCAAGGAGACCGTTTTCCATGTCCTCTTTTATTGCCACAGGATCCCTTTCCTCAGGTGGACCATAACCTCCACCCCCTGCCGTTTTTATGACAATTTCGTCACCTCGTTCGATGACAACCGTGGTCTTCCCATTCAGTTTGAGAGTTTCTCCATCCCTTTTAACGAGATAGAATTCCGCAGGTTTCCCGGGAAGTCCCCCGTGAACACCAAAAGGGGTGACCTTCGTTCTTTCGGCAAGGATCGATACGGTTGCCTTTGGTGCATTCAGTTTCCACGATCTCACAATTCCATTGCCGCCGCGGAACTTTCCTGCACCAAAGGAATTTTCGCGGAACTCGTAAGCCGTGAAAATTATGGGATAGTACTGCTCGATTGCCTCAATAGGTGTGTTCATGGTATTGGTCATATTGGTGTGGATCCCGTCAATTCCGTCTTCAAAGGGTCTGCCGCCAGATCCACCACCTATGGTTTCGTAGAAGGCCCAGGGTCTCTTCCTGCGCGGATCGTATCCCCCGGCCATGATGTTGTTCATACTTCCAAGTGAGGCAGCGGGCACCTTCTCGGGCAGGGCGTATGAAAGTGCCCTGAACATGACATCCGCTATCCGCTGGGATGTCTCAACATTTCCACCTGATACAGGGGCAGGTTTGAATGGATTCACGAGTGTACCTGGTGGAGCATATACCTCAATCGGCCTCATGGCCCCCTGGTTCATTGGAACTTCAGGATCCACGACAGATTTTATGGCAAAGTATGTCGCAGAAAGGGTGACTCCGAAAACGGCGTTTATGGGACCCTCCACCTGAGGATCAGTCCCTGTATAATCAACTTTCATTCTTCCACCGTAAACGGTGACCTTTACCCTGATCCACACGGGTCTGTCATTAACTCCACTGTCTTCAAGGCAGTCTGCCGCCTCATAGACACCGTCAGGGATACCCCTGATCTCCTCCATCATCCTCTTTTCACTGTAACGGAGAATCTGATCCAGTGATCTGAGGTATAGTTCTATTCCGTACTTATCGATCAGTTCGTGGATTCTCCGGGCCCCGAGATTGGCGGCCGCCATCTGTGCCCTTAAGTCACCCTGCGTGATGTGAGGAGTTCTTACATTCTCAAGTATGAATGAAAGGACATCCTGCCTTATCTCTCCCGCTTCTGCGAATTTCACAGGAGGAACGATGATCCCTTCCTGATAAAGTTCTGTGGCGTCTCCACTCATACTACCGGGAGATTTCCCGCCAACATCCACATGATGGGCCTTGTTGGCAGTAAAACCCACATGTTTACTTTTATAGAAAACCGGTTTTATCAGGGTTACATCGTTGAGATGCGTCCCGGAAATGTATGGATCGTTGAAGATAAAAATGTCACCTTCTCTGAAGGTCAATCCCTTTTGCTTCAGGTAATTGATGGCATTTTTGATACCGTGGGGTAGAGAGCCGAGGTGAACCGGGATATGCTCCGCCTGTGCCACCATGTTACCGTCTGTATCGAATATTGCACATGAATGGTCCATCCTTTCCTTGATGTTGTGGGAATAGGCCGAATTCCTCAGGGCAATACCCATCTCCTCTGCGGAATAGGAGAGGGCATTTCTTATGACCTCAACGGTTACAGGATCAACCATGACTGGATCTCCTGAGGTTTAGATTTAAAAATCTATCAACATAGGCACTCCACCCGGGAGGAATTAAGGTCGTGCTGTCGTACTGCTCGACTACGGCAGGGCCTTTTATACATGCTCCGGCTTCAAGATTTTCCCGTTTGTATATCCCGGTATCTATCCAGTGGGTTGACTCAAAAAATACCTTCCTTTTCCCGTCAGGAGAAGGTGTGTAGGGAGACGGATCATATTCTTTAAAGCGCGGCTTGGAGGTTGTACCGAAGGCTATTATCCTGGCGTTAACAAACTCAACATCCTCTTCACGGGCTGCATATCCGTATGTGTTTTCGTGCTTTTTGTGGAAGTCTTCTACTATTTTTGAGATGAAGGTAAGTTTATCCGGGGAAACACTGATAGGAATTTCGTAAGACTGTCCATGGTATCTCGTCTCCACGATATACAGAAGTTTTATGTCTGTCTCTTCAATTCCCTCGTCTTTGAGGGTTTTTATCGCCTCGTGCTCCAGTTCTTTGTAAATTTTCTTCAGGTCATCCGGAGATAAAGCCAGAGCTGATTTCAAAACAGGCCTGATGAAATCGTGTCTTATATCGGAGACGATGAGGCCGAGAGCTGAAAAAAGGCCGGGGTTTACGGGAACCACTACCTGTGGAATACCCAGTTCATCGGCGATTTCAGCTGCGTGAAGTGGACCTGCTCCACCGTGTACCACCATGGTCATATTCCTCGGATCGTATCCCCTTTCAAGAGAAACGATCCTGAGGGCCCGCACCATGTGGGTGTTAATTATCCGTATAATACCAGAGGCGGCTGATGTTACATCAAGTCCCACCTTTTCAGCCACCTTTTTCTCGATGGCTTTACCTGAAAGTTCAGGATAAATTTTCATCTCTCCACCGAGGAGACCTGAGGGATTCAGTCTTCCGAGAACAACATTGGCGTCGGTAATCGTGGGATCGTCTCCTCCTTTTCCGTAGCATGCGGGTCCCGGATCTGCACCTGCACTAATGGGACCACACCTCAGTGCGCCCGCCCGGTCAACCCATGCGATGGTACCTCCACCGGCAGAAACCTCGGCAAGATCGATAA
>JALSOY010000108.1 GCA_026986235.1 Caldifarciminota bacterium | reverse complement strand
TATGAAAACCCTGTAATTCAGGGAGACGAGTTTATTGTCTATCCTCGCTGCCACCGTATCTTCAGGTATGGAATCGAAAAACTCTACTATTTTCGATCCCTGCGGCAGAGATTTTTGAGTTCCATCTGGCAGGGTTAGTGTGACATTCATGAGGCCATTTTCTCTTTCAGTTTTTTTATGGTGTGGGGGATAAGGCCTCCGTCTTCAAAGATTTTCATGACGGATTCAGGGAAAGGGGGAAAGTGAAAGATGCCTCTGGGAGACCGTATTTCTCCTTTTTCGACATCAATTTCAACCTCATCTCCAGCCTGAAGTGCATCTGATGCCTCTGGTGACACTATTGCAAGGAGTCCGTTATTAATCGCATTTCTATAGAAAATCCGCGCAAAAGACTTTGCGATCACGGCTCCGACACCGGCGGCCACAAGGCATATCGCTGCCTGCTCACGGGAGGAGCCCATTCCAAAATTTTTCCCGGCCACGATTACATCTCCCGGCTGAACTTTTTTTGCAAACTCCGGATCCAGATCCTCAAGGGCATGCTGTGCCATTTCCTCGGGTGTCATAATGGAGTATGTGTACTTTCCAGGGAATATCACATCGGTGTTGATGTCGTCACCGTACTTCCAGACCTTTCCCTTGATGATTTTACCCATGTTCTCCTCCTATTTCGATTATTGACCATAAAAGGCCCTTAATTTTACCATCCCTTCTGTAGGAGTAAAAGAGACTGCTATCCTTAAATGTATCTCCAGGTGGAGGCAGGATCTCCCTGACCCCTGCATCTTCGAGTTGTCTTTTGTTTTCTTTAAAAAGATCAAGGAAAATTTTACCGTCTTTTCTCACCACGCCGACATCAAAAAACCGTGCCACATCTTCCCCAACCTCATAGTTTTCTGCACCAATACCCGGCCCGAAGGCGGCTACGAGGTTCCCCGGTGGAATTCCAAGGTAATCCCGGATGATCTTTACAGCCTTATACACGATCTTTAACCTCGTTCCTCGCCACCCTGCATGCAGTACGGATACCACCCTGAAGTTTTTATCAAAGATGAAGACCGGATAGCAGTCTGCTGTCTTCACACCGATGGGGAGAGCTTTCTTTCCAGTGATAAGTCCATCTCCCATTACACCTTTACGCGGGAAAAATTCGTTTACCAGGAAAATTCGGCTGCTGTGGATCTGCTTTAAATTTACGGGCTCACCCTTTATCCCCTCCACTTCAAGTGGTGTAATGCCGTCTCTCGTCGTTACAAGGAGTTTGACCTTACCGATCTGAAGTTTAAAGAACCTGCCTTTCTCATTCTGGGTGAGTTTCCACATCAGAAGAGGTCCTCCTCCATAAACCTGTTGTAGAGGATTCTGGACTTTCTGTAAATCTCACTCTGTGAGATTCCCGTGATCTCTGAAATTCTACTTGCAGGGATGTGCCTGTCTCCTGCTATTCCGGCAAAGAAATAGACGAAAGCCGCTGCCCATGAGTCCTTGTTGCCACGAAATCCGTTGGTTGCCCTGTTAAGGGTTTCAAAAACATAGGGGAATGACCTTATAAGTTCACCGGGATCGAATCCCAGTTGCTGAAAAATCAACAGAATTTGGGCAGCAAGTGGATCATTTTCAAAGGAATCCAGTTCATCTCCGTCAAACTCATCGTCGGCCGCCTCTATTTTATCAAGGATGTCAATTATTCCTTTAAAATCAGGGTCCTCCCTCACTATGTCCAGATGAGGATAGATGGTTTCTATGCCACTGATGAAATCCCCTGAAAGGATGTAGATTTCAGTTAGCATCTTGGCGTCCTCGTATATTTCAGGATTCAGGAATTTTTCTCCGATTTCCCGGGCCGTGTCAAAATCGCCCATATCGAGGAGGTCATCGAGGATATCGAAGAGCAGTTCGTTGTACTCACCAACCCGTCCCGCATGCTCGATCCTCACGGCGATCTCCTTTGCAAATTTACCGAGGTTTTCAACATCTTCATGATTGTATGCCTTTATAAATTTCTGGTAGAGTTTCCTGGTTATGTCATCCATAGGACCATTACCCTGTTTGCCCCGTTAAAATCTTTAATCAACTGGATTTCGAATCCGGAAAGCTTCCCCATCATCTCTTCAACCACATAGGGATTAACCTCGATTATAATGTATCCCCTTTTTGAGAGTCTATCAGCAGCCTGAAATATGAGTTCCAGACTGAGCTCATAGCCCTTCTCTCCACCTATTAATGCAATCTCAGGCTCACTCTGTCTGAAATCACGATAGGGGTCATTCGTACCCACATACGGAGGATTTGATACTATGAGGTCAAAAGGTCCATCAAGGCACGAGAGAAGGTTGCACTGTACGAAATCAACATCCACGCTGTGAAGGATTGCGTTCTTTTTCGCGACTTTCAGGGCGTCGAAAGAGATGTCAGTGGCAAGGGTTCTAAGGGCAGGATACCTTTTCTTTAATGTTATTGCGATTATGCCAGATCCGGTACCTACATCGACCAGTGATTTCAGTGAATGCCTGGTTATTAAGTCGGATGCGGTTTCCACAAGCAGTTCCGTTTCAGCACGGGGAATCAGGACGGCCGGGCTTACGAAAAATATCTCGTCCATGAAGAGGGCACGGCCAGTAAGGTACTGGAACGGTATTCCTGTCAGAACTCTCTCTTCGACGATTCTTTCAAGATCCGGGACGATTTCAGCATCTTCCAGGGTGCGAAGTTTAATCAGGGAAATTCCGAACTCTGTTTTGAGGATGTTGTCCAGCTCGGTTTCCGGGAATGGTGTTACTTTTGAAAGCCTGTGGATGAGTTCACTGATTTTACTTTTCACTTTTCAGGGCTTTGAGTATCCGTGAGAGGACGGTTGAGACAACGGTATTTTCATCCCCTTCCATCCTGAGACCTGCGGCATTTTTGTGCCCGCCGCCGCCGAACTCCTCTGCAATTTCAGCAAGGTCAACCCTGTTCTTCCCCCTCAAACTCACTTTCCAGAAGTTATCCCCCGCCTCGGTAAACTTTATTCCAACTGCAACATCATCAACGGAAAGGGGATAGGTAACGAAACTCTGGGAATCTGACGAATCTGTCCCCGTGGCTTCAAAAAACTCTTTTCTCAGTACTATGTAGGCAATCCTGTCTTCGACCACGGTGAGGGTCTCGAGGGCGAGTGCAAGGAGCTTGAAGACCTGTAATTTCTTCCGTAAAAAGATTTTCTGCGCGATTTCCTGACAGTCGATTCCCTTTCCGGAGAGGTACAGGGCGGCGCTGAAGGCCATGGAAAAATCTCTACTGTACCGGAAACCACCTGTATCAGTCAGAAGCCCTGCATAGAGGGGTTCTGCAACCTCCCTTGTTATGTCCTTTTCACTGTAACTTCTCAGGATGTCGAGCACAAGGACGGTCGTACTCGGGGCATTTTCGTTGAGATAATCAAAACTGCTGTAGTTAGTCCCGGTTTTATGATGGTCTATCCTCACAAGGTCACCGAATTTCAGGTTATCAAACCCTGTCCTCGTTATGTCACTTGCATCAAGTAGTAGGAGGAGGTCGTAGTATTCGGCGGGTGAACTTTTGACCTCATCACTTCCAGGTAGAAACTTAAACAGGTAGGGAATCTCGTCCTTCAATATGGGGTCAAGGTTTTTTTTGAACTTTTTTAAAAAGTTGTACATTCCGAGGACACTACCTATGGCGTCACCATCAGGATCAAAGTGGGAGATGATTCCAATTCTTCCATCTTCATCCTTTATTCTTTTTACAATTCTGGCAACATCGTTCATAAGGACGGGAAATAATAAGCTTCCACCACTGTTTATTCAAGTTCCAGTGAGGGTGTTCGAAAAGTATCTCTCTTTTTCAACTTAATTTGCAGATAGAGATGATTTTTCGGTTGTCATCCCCCTTGAGTCACCTTGCTGAGGGAGAGGAATTCTCAAAAATCCCCCTTGGAGAAGGGGGATTTAGGGGGATTGAAATTTTAAGCGGTTTGCATCCCCCTTTAGTTCCCCCTTCTGAAGAAGGGGGATTTTTCGAACACCCTCCAAGTTCCAGTTGACATTACATTTCAGGACAGTTAAGATATTGACCAAATTGGTCAACTATTATGGAAAAGGATAAATCCCGGAAACAGGAAGAGCAGAAGAAGCAGGCTTCGAGTTCATCCATGTTTATAATCCTTAAAGAGGGGGATATATGCCCCAACTGTGGACTTGGAAGGATAAAGAAGGGTCCCACCGGGGATCTGGTCTGTGAAATCTGCGGTTACGGGACAATTCCCAGAACCTGTTAAAATCTTTAGGAGGTGAATTTCAATGGCGCTGTTAGGAGAAAAGGATAGGCAGTATCTCAAAAATCTTTTCGCGGAAAAGATGGAAAATGAAGTGAAGGTCCTGTTTTTCACGCAAAACATAAACTGTGATTACTGCCCTGATACCGAAATGATTTTGAAGGAGGTGGAGGAACTCTCCGACAAAATTAAGGTGGATGTTCATAACTTTGTGGAGGAGAAAGACCTCGCCGGTAAGTACGGCGTTGACAAGGTTCCCGCCATCGTTCCACTCCAGGTTAAAGACGGAGAGGAAAAGGACTTTGGCATCAGATTCTTTGGCATTCCGTCCGGATACGAGTTTACTTCCCTGATTGAGAGCATCATAGGGGCATCCACCGGGAAGACGGATCTATCGGAGAAGACGAAGGAGGCCATTAAGGATCTGAAGGATCCTGTACACATTCAGGTATTTATAACGCCCACATGCCCGTACTGTCCGAGAGCGGTGATGCTTGCTCATAAAATGGCAATTGAGAGTGAAGCGATTCGCGGGGACATGATCGAGTCCATTGAGTTCCCGCAGCTTGCTGACAGGTATGGGGTATATGCAGTGCCGAAAATCATAGTGAACGACAAGGTGGAATTCGAGGGGGCATTACCGGAGCCCCAGTTTCTTGAGAAGGTTCTTGAGGCTGTAGAGAAATAGGTTTATATTAGGGGTGGCGCCGCCCGAAGGGCGGCGCCACCCCTCTTTAAATTAACCCCTCATTCGTTTTTTATAAGGTGGATTGAAAATTAAGAGGTTTACATCCCCCTGACCCCCTTCTGTCGAAGGGGGATTGGGGTTTCCAGAATCCCCCTTTGGAAAAGGGGGATTAAAGGGGATTTTTAAAATCCCCCTTGGAGAAGGGGGAAACAGGGGGATTGAATTTAAGCGGTGGGCATCCCCCTTAGTCCTCCTTCTGAAGAAGAGGGATTATTCGAACATCCTCCTGCTGATTGACAGCCTTTGGGTAGTCGTTTAGAATTGTTCCAAACTGAAAAATATTTAAAAGGAGTGATGGAAATGACGGAAAAGATGGCAAAAGCGATGAATGATCAGTTGAATGAGGAGCTCTTCTCCTCGTATCTTTACCTCTCAATGGCTGCGTACTTTGAGAATCTCGGTCTCCGTGGATTTGCCCACTGGATGGAGGTACAGGCAAAAGAGGAGCTTGAGCACGCAATGAAGTTTTACAGGTTCATCAACGAGCGTGGATGCCGTGTACTCCTTAAGGAGGTCAGGGCGCCTGAGACAGACTGGAACTCCCCCCTCCATGCCTTCGAAGAGGCTCTAAAGCACGAAAAGTACATAACATCCAGGATAAACGAACTGATGAGGCTTTCAAGAGAGGAAAATGACTATGCCTCCGAGATATTTCTCCAGTGGTTTGTGACGGAGCAGGTTGAGGAGGAGGCAAGTGTCGGTGAAGTTGTTGATAAGCTCAAGCTCGTAAAGGATTCACCCAACGGACTTTTCATTATCGATAGGGAACTTGGAATGAGAAAGTAGTGTTTTGGGGCGCCGCCCGAAGGGCGGCGCCTCCTCCCTTAAAAACACCTCCTCCCCTTTACTTGTCCTTCGGAAGAAATACATTTAAAATTAAGCTCGAAAAGGAGGTTTGGAAATGTATGAGAAAATACTTTACCCGACTGATGGATCCGAATGTTCGAAAAAAGCCCTCAGGCATGTGGTGGAAATCGCCAGGAAGTTTAATTCCAGGGTTTATATTTTGCATGCTTTCCCCTTCATCCCTGAGTACATTGGCTCTGAGTACCGGCAGAAAATAGTGTCTCAGAGTACGCTGGAGTCGGAGCGTATAACCCGCGAGGCGGCGGAGGTTCTGGATAAGGAGGGAATCCCATACGAGATAGAGATACTGGAAGGACCTGCACATAAGGCAATCCTGAATGTTGCAGAGGTCAGGAATGTTGATCTGATCATCATGGGTTCAAGGGGAGTCTCTGCCCTTGCAGGTGTTCTTCTTGGAAGCGTTTCACAGAGGGTGGTTACCCATGCCCCCTGCCCGGTCATGATAGTGAGAGGAGAGGAGAAGTGAAGGAGTTCCGGGGAACCACAGTAATTGGGTTGATTCACGGGGGACACGCTGTCATTGCAGGGGATGGGCAGGTAACACTTGAGGATACTGTCGTCAAGCACACGGCGAAGAAGGTGAGGAAGATCTACAAGGGGCGTGTTCTTGCCGGTTTTGCTGGTGCCGTTGCTGATGCCCTGACGCTTTTCGAGCGGATGGAGGAAAAGCTTGAGGAGTACAACGGGAATTTGCCACGGGCGGTTGTCGAACTTGCCAGAGACTGGCGTCAGGACAGAGTATTGAGAAGACTTGAGGCACTTTTGATCGTTCTCGACAGGGAGCACGCCTTTCTCGTCTCCGGGTCAGGGGAGATAATAGAACCGGACGATAAGATCATCGCCATAGGTTCCGGTGCCCCCTATGCCCAGGCAGTGGCAAAGGCTCTGACGAAACATACGAATCTTTCTGCACGGGAGATAGCCGAAGAGGCCATCAGGATAGCTTCTGAAATATGCATTTATACGAATAGCAATGTGACCGTGCTGGAGATCTAACAAATTAAAAAATGTAATAAATTCAATAATTTCCGAATCTCAAATTCTTGACAGGTATCAGGGAAGGCCTAAAAAATAGACCAGGCAAAAAAGGAGTGTGCTATTTTTAAAAATGTAACTCAGGTGGAGGACATTGTATGATTATACAAATTCTGATAAACGGAGTACTCCTGGGCGGGGTGTATGGACTGATAGGATTGGGTTTCTCACTTGTCTGGGGCGTAACAAATCTCATAAACCTTGCCCATGGATCACTGGTGATCCTTGGTGCCTATTCCACTTTCTGGATCTTTCACTACCTTCACATTGACCCCTTCCTTTCGATACCGATCGTAATGGCAGGCCTGTTTATCATAGGTTACCTGATGCAGCGTTACATATTCAACCTCGCTATAAAGGCTGATGTGTTTCTCACACTGATCATGACATTCGGGATGGATGTCCTTCTCGCACAACTCATGATAGTTATGTGGTCTGCCGACTGGCGTTCCATCGCGACCTCCTATCAGGGCAAGTCGTTCATTATAGGTGAATACCTGCTTCCCTATTCCAGATTACTGGGATTTCTTGCGGCCGTTGTGTTGACTATCCTCACGGCCCTATTTTTAAACAAAACGAAGACGGGGCAATCCATTCGTGCTGTGGCGCTGGATATGATGGCTGCGAGACTCATGGGAGTTAATCCCGGCAGGACCTATGCCATCACATTTGGTATAGGGACGGCGCTCGCCGGCGCTGCCGGGTCTCTTATATCTGTGATCCAGTCCTTTAATCCGGCCGTGGGTGGAGGAATTACTCTCAGGGCTTTCGTTGTTGCAATTCTCGGCGGGCTTGGAAGTGTGGAAGGTGCCTTCGTCGGCGGGATCATTCTGGGGATAATAGAGACTTTTTCCGCATTCTATCTGGGTGAGAGCTTCAAAAATGTGGTTACTTTTACCCTCTTCGTTATCATTCTCGTGACAAGGCCAAGGGGATTGCTGGGCAAAAAATACTACGGATAGGAGGTCTGAAAAATGAAAAAACACCTCATTCCACTTGGTTTTCTGGTTTTACTGGTGATCCTGCCCCCGTTTCTGTCAGGTTACTGGCTGAGAATCCTTACAGGGGTGATAATGTTTGCCACCCTGACAGAGGCCATCAACATTATTGCAGGGTACGCCGGTTATCCTGCGTTTGGTAATGTTGTGTTTTTTGGCATGGGGGCCTATGTTACCGCTGTACTGATGAATCATGGATTTGGATTTTTCCTGACCCTTATACCATCAATTCTTTCAGCTGTTGTCTTCTCCGTGATAATCGGTCTTCCAGTCCTGAGACTTCGTGGGCACTACTTCGCCATCGCCTCCCTTGGTGTAAATGTCGCCGTTATGGAGATCGTGAATAATTTAAAAATTGCAGGTGCTGCCGAGGGATTGACTCTACCACTCAAAAAAGGTGCAAGTCCTCACGCCGTGTATTCTTACTTCTATTACCTCTTTCTCGTCGTTCTGGTACTTTCCGTGATCTTTACGATATGGCTCGAGAAAAACAGGTTTGGTTTTGGTCTTAGAGCAATAAGGGTCGATGAGGACGGTGCCCTTGCAATGGGTATAAATACACCGCTATACAAGACCCTTGCGTGGGCTTACTCCGCGATGTTTACGGCCATCGTTGGCAGTATTTACGCCTACTGGATAAGTTACATTGATCCTGAAACGGTCTTTGAGCCGATAATATCTGTGAAAATGTTTGTTATGATGCTTCTCGGAGGTGCGAGTACGGTCTATGGTCCCCTGATCGGTGCAGTTCTCCTCGAACTGATCACAGAGCTCGTCTGGAGTAAATTCGTCAATATCCACGGGATTGTGCTCGGTGCCATTATCATCCTCACTGTGATTCTGATTCCCAGGGGTTTCCTCGACCTTTTCACAGGCGGGTTTTCATGGAGGAGACTTGTACAAAATATCAAGGAGAACATGATATGAGCAGTGTAATTTTGAAGGGAAGGGGAGTCACGAAGAAGTTCGGCGGACTCGTCGCCGTAAACTCTGTTGACTTCGACATTTATGAGGGGGAAATCTTTGGAATAATAGGTCCCAACGGTGCGGGAAAGACGACCCTTATGAATCTCATCGTGGGACTTCTCCCGTTGACAGATGGAGAAATTTACTTCAAAAGTGTAAAAATCTCTGGCAAAAAACCTTACTCCATAGCGAGACTCGGAATTGCACGAACCTTCCAGATCGTGAAGCCTTTTAAGGGGATGACCGTTATAGAAAACATAATGGTTGGTGCGTTCTTTGGACACGGGAACTACACGAGCTACAGGGAGGCGAGAGAGAGGGCAGAGGAGATCGCAAAACTCGTGGGTCTTTACGAAAAGAGGGAGGAGCTTGTTGACCACCTTAATCTTGCCCAGCTTAAGAGGATTGAGCTTGCAAGGGCCCTTGCCCTTGAGCCTGAGGTGCTTTTGCTCGACGAGGTCATGGCCGGTCTGAACCCGGCAGAGATGGAAAAAATCATGAATCTTGTGAGGGAGATAAATGCCAAGGGTGTGACGGTTATCATGATCGAGCACATTATGAAGGCGGTAATGGGTCTTTCCAGAAGGATGATGGTTCTCCACTTTGGAACAAAGATTGCAGAGGGAACACCGGAAGAGATTTCCCAGAACGAAGAGGTAATCAAGGCTTATCTCGGTGAAAGGTATGGAAAGAGGAGGAAGTCAGCATGAAAGAGCTTCTCAGGGTGGAGAACTTAAATGCAGGTTATGGTGACATGCAGGTCCTGTGGGATGTATCCCTTGAGGTGAAGGAAGGTGAGATCGTTGCTCTCGTGGGATCCAACGGTGCTGGAAAGACCACATTTTTCCGTGCCATAACGGGATTGATTAAACCTTACTCGGGAAAGGTGATCTACCAGGGGAAAGAGATAACGGGAACACCTGCGGAGAAGACAGTTTCACTCGGTATTTCCATGGCTCCGGAGGGGAGACATCTTTTTGCAGGGATGACGGTGGAAGAGAATCTCCTCATGGGAGCCTTCCACAGGAAGGACAGGGATCAGATTAAAAAGGACCTTGAGTGGGTTTACAGGATTTTCCCCGTTCTAAAAGAGAGGAAAAAGCAACTTGCAGGTGATATGTCCGGTGGTGAGCAGCAGATGTGTGCTATCGGGAGGGCGTTGATGGCCAATCCGAAACTACTTCTCATTGACGAGCTTTCTCTCGGTCTTGCTCCTGTGATTGTTGATGTTTTGATCAATGTGGTAAAGGATATAAGGGATATGGGAAAAACTGTGCTGATCGTTGAGCAGGATGTACAGGTTGCCCTTGAGATAGCAGACAGGGGTTATGTTATAGAGACCGGGAGAATAACACATCATGGGGAGGCCAGGAAACTCCTTGAAATGGAAGAGATCAAGGAAGCTTATCTGGGTATTTAAGTCTTTATAAAAAGGAGGTAAGTTATGAAGGGAACAAAGCTGATACTGGCTGCACTCATCGCCCTTGGAATAGTGGGCGAAGGTGTTGCCAAGGAGAATGTGATAAAGCTTGGAGCTGCCATATCTCTCACCGGAAAGCTGGCGAGAGAGGGTAAGTATGTGAAGGACGGGTACGAGTTCTGGACCTGGTATGTCAACGAGAAACTTGGGGGAATAAAGGTCGGAGGTAAGACCTACAAGCTCCAGCTCGTGTTTTACGATGACGAATCCAATGCGAATACTGCGGCGAAACTCGTTGAAAAACTCATAACAGAGCATGGTATCAAATTTATCCTCGGTCCTTACGGATCAAGTGCCACATTTGCCACAAGTGCGATAACGGAAAAGTACGGCGCGATTATGGTTGAGGCCAACGGTGCAAGTGACAAGATATTTACGAGAGGGTTTAAAAACCTCTTTGCAGTACTGAATGTGGCGAGCCAGTATCTGCAGGGAACCATTGACATGCTTGCCCATCTTGATCCCGGGATCAAGAAGGTTGCCATTGTGTATGAGGACAAGCTCTTTGCCAAATCCGTCGCCCTCGGAGCGAAAAAGCACGCAGAATCCAAAGGATGGAAGGTCGTTACCTTTGCCGGTTATCCTGCAGGTACCAGCGATATCTCATCACTTCTCCTCAAGGTCAAGGCAAAGAAACCCGATGTGGTACTTGGATCCGGACACTATCAGGATGGCGTTCTCCTTGTCAGACAGATGAAAGAGCTGAGAATAAATGTGAAGGCCATCGGCGAGACCGTTGCTCCCACACTTATTGACTTCGTGAAGAACCTTGGTAAGGACGCCGAGGGTGTGTTTGGAGCGGCTCAGTGGGCAGCCACCCTCAAGTTCTCTGATCCCTACATAGGTAGCACAGCCAACTTCGTGAAACTTTTCAAAGAGAAGTACGGATACGAGCCGGATTATCATGTGGCAGAGTCTGCGGCAGCTGTTGAGGTTTACCAGAGAGCCATTGAGAAGGCTCAGAGTCTTGATCCGCAGAAGGTCAGGGACGCCATTGCATCACTTGATTTCGAATCCTTCTATGGGCCCATTGCATTTGACGAGCTTGGCAGACCGGCAAAGAAGGGAATGGTCGTGGTTCAGGTTCAGAACGGCAAACAGGTGGTTGTCTGGCCTGAGAAGGTTGCACAGGCAAAGCCCGTGTATCCCAAGCCTGCGTGGAAGTAAAAAGTCCGCTTGAAGGCATAAGGGTTCTCGACCTCTCCCGGGTGCTGGCTGGCCCGTTTGCCACCCAGCTCCTCGGAGACCTCGGAGCTGAGATCATTAAGGTCGAGGCGCCCGGGAGAGGCGACGAGACCCGCTCATGGGGACCACCTTTTGCAAACGGTGAAGCTGCCTACTATCTCTCCGTTAACAGAAATAAAAAGAGCATCACGGTTAACCTAAAGACACCCGAAGGGGTGGATATCGTTAAAAGACTTGCAAAAATCAGCGATGTCTTCATAGAAAATTTCAAAGTGGGTGGACTTCAAAAGCTCGGACTCGGTTACGATGTGATCCATCGGGAGAACCCCCGGATTATCTATGTTTCCATAACCGGTTTTGGCCAGAGCGGGCCTTACAGGGAGAGGCCCGGGTATGATTTTATTATCCAGGGGATGTGTGGCGTTATGTCTGTAACAGGGGAGCCCGATGGGGAACCCATGAAGGTCGGAGTCGCCTGGACGGATGTGATAACCGGACTTTTTGCCGCAAACGCCATCCTTGCAGCCTTAATTGAGAGAGAAAAAAGCGGGCTTGGCCAGTACATTGACATATCTCTACTGGATTCTGCCATAGCTGCTATGGTAAACCAGGCGTCAAACTACCTGATTTCCGGGATACCCCCAAAGAGGTATGGGAACGCCCATCCCAACATTGTCCCGTACCAGGCTTTTAAGACAAAAGATTCGTATATGATCCTTGCGGTGGGGAACGACAGCCAGTTTAAAAAGTTCTGTGAAATAGCAGGCAGACCGGAGCTTGCGGATGACCCGGATTTTGCAACAAATCCCATGAGGGTAAAAAACCGGGACAGACTCATTCCCATAATCAGGGAAATTATGCTCAGGAGAACAACGGCGGAATGGTGTGAAAAACTCATTGAGGCAAAGGTTCCCTGTGGTCCTATTTACGACATGAAGGATGTATTCAATGATCCACATGTGCTCTCAAGGAATATGGTCGTCAAAGTCGGGCATCCCGTAGCGGGGGAAATTCCCCTTGTTGGTAGTCCATTTAAGTTTTCTCGAACAAAAGTGGAGTTCCGCCAGCATCCACCCCTGCTTGGAGAGCACACTGATGAAATTCTGAAAAATTTGCTCGGATTTAGCGAAAAAACCTTGAAAGTTTACCGCGAGAAAGGAATAATTTAGCCCACGATAGGAGGCAAAAATGGCTTATAAAGGGACGGATTACTATCTTCTTGACGAGCTTCTGACAGAGGAGCAGAGGCTCATAAGAGATACGGTAAGGGATTTTGTTGACAGGGAGGTTATCCCTATCATAGGTGAGTATTACATGAAAGGGGAGTTTCCAAAGCATCTTGTTCCCATGATGGCTGCACTCGGCTTACTTGCTCCCTGGCTTCCACCGGAGTACGGGGGTTCCGGTATCGATTCTGTCGCCTATGGACTGATCAACATGGAGCTTGAACGCGGTGATTCTGCTATGAGAAGTTTTGTCTCGGTTACATCAGGTCTCGTGGCGTATCCCATTTACACATTTGGGTCTGAGGAGCAGAAGAGGAAGTACCTCCCAAAGCTCACATCGGGCGAGCTCATAGGTTGCTACGGGTTGACCGAGCCCGATGCAGGGTCTGATCCTGGTTCGATGAGGACCTATGCCAAGAGGGACGGAAACGAGTGGGTCCTGAACGGGGCAAAGATGTGGATAACAAATGCGAATATTGCGGATTTTGCGGTTGTTTATGCCCTT
>JALSOY010000107.1 GCA_026986235.1 Caldifarciminota bacterium | reverse complement strand
TCGAAAACTTATCAAATTTCTTCGATTACCTTGATCACAAAAGGGAAAAGGTACTTGAGAGTATAGCAACAACCTCGATATGAATCATGAGAAATTCCGATCTTTTCTCCTGAAACCCTTCAAAGAGGGGAAAGTTTTAATTTTAATTCGTCCCATTCTACACCTCCTGAGATTTCTTTCAAAACACATACCAAAGGACAGAAAACTGTGGGTCTTTGGGAGTTTCGGAGGACTTGCCTTTTCAGGAAATCCCAAATACCTGTATCTGCAGTTACAGGGGAAAAGAGATATCAGGGCTGTTTGGATAACATCAAAAAAAGAGCTGGTTAAAATGCTTCGTGAATCCGGATTTGAAGTTTACCACAGAAATTCTTTAAAGGGTCTGTGGATTGTTGCCAGAGCGAAATTTCTATTTTTCGATATATCTTCACAGGACATAAACTATTGGCTCGCCGGAGGTATGAAAGTAAACCTATGGCATGGAATGCCTCTTAAAAAGATCGTTAACGATAATGCCAACGACCTGAGAAATACGAAAAATACTTTAAAGCGCTTTTTACTTGCTATTTTTCGACCCTGGACATTCGAAAAATGGGATTTTACGATATCCACCTCAGAGGTTTTCAACGAAAAACTCGCATCAGCATTTGGCATACCCTATGACAAGATTCTTGTTACAGGATACCCGAGAAACGATGTATTTTTCAAACATATCAGGGGGAGTTTTATCGAATCCTCCCGTGAACTCTATGATACCCTGAAGGTAGAAAAGGAAAGGGGAAGAAAAATCGTTGCCTACTTCCCCACATTCAGGGATAGTGGCGACAACCCGTTTAACCATGTAGATCTTGATGCAATTGACAAACTGTTTACAGAATTCAACTCAATCTTTATCGTTAAACCGCATGCCTACACCTCTTTACCTGAAGGAGAAAAATTCAGGTCTATAATTTTTTTAGAACGAAATCTGGATGTGTATCCCATTCTGCCTCTTATTGACATGCTCATTACAGATTATTCCTCCATTTACATAGACTTTGTCATTCAGAACCGGCCTGTTGTATTTTTTCCTTACGATCTGGAAAAGTACTTGAAGGAAAGGGACCTTTACTTCGACTACAATCAATTTACTCCAGGACCAAAGGCATACGATTTCACGAGCCTACTTAAAATGATAGAGAAATTTTTAATAGGCTGGGAGGATCCTTTCAAAGACATTCGGGGACAATTCGTCAAACTTGCCCACAAATACCGGGATGGTAACTCTGCCGAAAGGGTCTATGAATTCTTCAGGAAAATTTAAAATCGCTGTCATAAATTCTTACTACTATCCCGAAATCGTTGGAGGCGCCGAGGTCGTAGTTAAAACCCTTGTGGAAACATATCGATTACTTGGATTCAAAGTATTTGTGATATCCTCGGGTCAGGAAGATAGACTCGACCTTGTTAACGGGATCAGGGTTTACAGGGTAAAAAATAGAAACCTTTACCGGGGTAATGAGTCTGGCAGCAAATCCCCTATCCTAAAGCCGGTCTGGCATCTTTTGAATGTCAAAAATCCCTTTGTTACATGGAGAATCTCCGAAATACTCGATTACGAGAAGCCAGATATAGTTCACGCCCACAATTTAAATGATCTTTCCTTTGGTGTTTTAAAAAAAATCAAACTCTCTGGACTGCCCATCGTTCTTACCCTTCACGATTACAGTTTTATGTGTATAAAGGCAACGATGTTCAGGAAACTTCAGAACTGTGAAAAAATTTGCTCTTTGTGCAGGGTTTATGCAAGTTTAAAAAAGAAATACACGGGAAGCGTTGACTTCGTCGTGGGGGTGAGCAAATTTTTACTCGAAAGGCACCTGATGCACGGTTTTTTCACAGAAATTCCATCTGATGTAATATACAATCCCGTAACGATACAGTATCCTGAGAAAATCGAGAGAAACTTCAGAAACCCGGTTTTTGGCTACATTGGCAGACTTCATCCTTCCAAAGGGATTGAAGTCCTCATTCGGGTTTTCAACAGACTCAACTTACCCCTGAGGATTGCTGGAACGCCCTTTACCCCCGAGTATGGGGATTACCTGAGAAAAATTTCGACATCCAGTGAGATCCGGTTTCTTGGCTGGACATACGCTGAAGATTTTTACAGAAGTATAGATGTTCTTATCATTCCCTCTCTATGGCACGATCCGTCGCCGACAGTGGTGCACGAGGCAAATGCGCATGGGATTCCTGTGGTGGCTTCGAATCGTGGAGGACTGCCAGAACTCGTGAAGAATGGTTTTACCGGATTTATCTTCGATCCTGAAGATGAAGAAAACCTTATAAAAGTACTGAAAGAAACCCGGGAGGAAGACTGGAAAATGTTTTCACAGAACGCTGCCGGCCACGCCACCTTGTTTTCCCCCGAGAGAATCGCCGGGAGGTATATTGAGATATTTGAAAAACTGGTCACCCTGCCTTCAGGCCAGACCGAGTAGTTTTTTCAGTGTCTGCCGCCTGCGGACGCGGAGGCGTTTTCTCTCCTCCGCCTCCTGCCAGAGCTTTTTTTCAAACTCAGATCGGGGAGTGTACGGTTTCAAAGGTGCTGGCCTGAAGTCCCTGTCTATGTGAACGAATGTCATAAACGCAGTTGATGTGTGCTTTACATCACCTTTTGATGGATTCTCGCCGAATATGTTGACTCCGATCTCCATGGAAGAACGCCCCACATAGTTCAGGTACGCATTCATTGTCATGATCTCTCCGACTTTTAGGGGTGAATAAAAATCCATTGCGTCAAGGGAGGCGGTTACAACAGGCCCCCTTGCGTATCTAAGGGCAAGAATAGCTGCTACCTGGTCGAGCTCAAGCATCAGTTTACCTGCAAACATCATCCTTCCAGATGTTGCATCCTCAGGCATCACTATCCTTGAGACAGAGACCCTGAACTGAGTTTCGACATTTAGAAGTTCACTCGCCCCCATTGGGTCCTTCTTTTTCTTCCGTAGTCTTGCAAGTCTTTCTTCCCTTCTTCTCCGAGCTGCCTCGAAAATCTCTTCTTCTCCGTATCCGGGCTCTATCTTTTCCCTGACCTCTCTTGGTCTGCCGTTTTCATCAACGGCAACATAGGCCATGTGGGACGATGTCGTAATCTTTTTCTCGCCAGTCCGGGGATTTTCGGAGTGCACCACTATCCCCACCTCCATGGAGCTTTTTCCGACATACTCAACCTGTGCATTGAAGATCGCAATTTCTCCAATTTTTATGGGATTAATAAAATCAATGTCGTCCATGGATCCGAGGACAACCGGTCCCCGAGCCACTCTCGATGCGGCCATCGAAGATGCCGTCGTTAGCCAGTACATCAAGCGGCCACCGTAGAGTCCGCCAAGGATATTGGCGTGCTCCGGAAGCACGAGCTGTATCATCTCTACCCGTGTATCCTTTATACTCGCCATCTACTTTTTCTTCCTGAAAAT
>JALSOY010000106.1 GCA_026986235.1 Caldifarciminota bacterium | reverse complement strand
GGCTACAGATATCACATAACAGGCCTTGCACACGGTGAAGACGGTTTCCCTACAAACGACCCTGTGGAGATAAAGAAGAACATGGACCGCTTTCTCAAAAAGTTTGAAGGTGCAGAAGACAAGCTCACTGACTTCGAGGAAATTGACACAGAGGACGCCGATATCCTTATAGTCGCAGCAGGTTCCGTGGCAAGACCATGTAAGGAAGCTCTCAACTGGGCAAAAACTGAAGGTATCAAGGTCGGACTCTTCAGACCGAGGATAATCTGGCCATTCCCCGAGAAACACCTTTCAAAGTACGACGGCAGGGTCTCCCATGTAATAGTCGTGGAGCAAAACATGGGACAGCTTGTCCATGAGGTCGAAAAGATATTCAAAAAGGCGAAAGTACACTCTGTCACAAGGTATGACGGTGAACTGATCACACCGGAAGAGGTGGAAGAGGGAATCAAAAAGGCAATTTCCTGATCTATGATGACAGGGGGATTACATAGATGGCAAGAGTAAAGTTCAGGAGGAGTACAGATAAAAAGCTGTATGTTGCCATCCTTGCGGCCGGGCAGTCAAAAAGGATGAAATCCGAAAAGAGCAAAGTACTACACAGAATCTGCGGGAAACCTTTACTCCACTTTCCCATTGATGTGGCAAGATCTCTTGAGCCAGAAGAAATCTTCGTTGTCGTTGGTGGGAGAAGTGAGAACGAGGTGAGAGAAACCTTTAAAGACTACGGAGTTACATTTGTCAGACAGGAGGAGCCCAACGGTACAGGTGGTGCAGTGATGGAGCTTGAACCTTTCTTTGAGAATAAAGAAGCGGACATCTTCATCGTACCCGGAGATGCTCCTCTTTTGAAAAAAGAGACTGCCCGGGAACTCGTCAAATTTCATCAGGACCGCGGCGCAATTGCAACGGTCCTGACTGCAGAGGTTCCGGACCCTACCGGATATGGCAGAATTATCAGATCCATCGGAGATCGAATTCTCATGATAGTTGAAGAAACCGACGCATTTCCCGAGGAGAAGGCAATAAAAGAGGTAAACTCCGGTATGTATGTGTTTGACACCTTCTCCCTCTTCAGATGGCTGAACGAACTCAGGCCCAACAACAAACAGGAAGAATTCTACCTGACCGATGTCATTGAGATACTCCAGAGGAGACTCGGTGGAGTGTATGCATACAAGATACCCGATTATACCGAAATCCTTGGTGTCAACACCAGAAGGCAGCTTGCTGAGGCAAACAGGATAATGAACGAGAGGCTGAAGGCCGAGCACATGGAGCGCGGAGTCACATTTATCGATCCCAACACGGTATATATTGAAGTTGATGTACAAATAGGTAAAGACACAACCATCTTCCCCTTCGTCTCACTCCTGGGCAACACAGTTGTTGAGGATAAGGCAGAAGTCGGCCCCAATGTTACACTGAAGGACGCAAGGGTGACTGCAGGCAAAATAGTCAGAGGGAACAACTACTTTGAAAATGTCGTAATTTGACCATGGATGTTGAAAAGGTGGCAAATCTTGCAAAACTGACCTTCAGAAGTGAAGAGGAGAAAAAAAAGACCGAAGAAGAGTTTAAAAAAATCCTGGATTTTGTTAACAAAATTCAGGAACTCAACCTTGAGGGTATAGAGCCCCTTACCCATCCCCACGAGGGATATCAGAGACTAAGGAAAGACCATCCAGAGCGGGGGCTCTCCAGAGACGAAGCTCTGAGAGACGCCCCCGAAACAAGACAGTTTTTCTTCAAAGTCCCATCACCACTCAAGGGTGTTTCTAAAAAGTGAGAGCACTTGTCATTATACCGACCTACAACGAGAGGGACAACATTCGAGAGGTTATAGAAAAAACCCTCGAAGTGGATTCCCGTCTGGACATCCTCGTTGTGGACGATAACTCCTCAGATGGAACCGGTGAAATCGTCGAAAAAATCATGGAATCAGAGGAGCGCGTGAAACTTATGAAAAGACCGGCAAAGCTCGGGCTTGGGACTGCCTACGCCGACGGCTTCAAATACGCTCTCGAAAAAGGGTACGACTGCGTCGTCGAAATGGACGCAGATCTCTCCCATCCCCCTGAGAAAATTAAAGAGTTCCTGGATATTATAGGAGGTGGCCAGGCTGATGTGGTCGTGGGCTCAAGATACACAAATGGAGTAAGCGTCGTCAACTGGCCCATCACCAGGCTTCTCCTCTCTTTTTACGCCAACAAGTACGCAAAATTCGTTACAGGCGTGCCTGTCAACGACATGACCGCCGGATTCGTCTGCTATAAAAAAGAGGTGATTGACAAAATCCTCAGTACTTACAGGGGCAGATTCCCAAACGGATACTCTTTCCAGATCGTGATGAAGTTCTACGCCCACTACCACGGATTCAGGATCAGGGAAATTCCTATAATTTTTTACGAAAGAAGGTCAGGTAAGTCGAAAATGTCCAAAAAGATCGTAAGAGAAGCCATGATAAGGGTGCTCAAACTCGGCTTACAGAGACTAAAATGGAAACTGAACGGAGGTCCCCGATGAATCTCATCTTAACAGGTGTCACGGGCTTCGTGGGGAGAAACCTCGTGCCAGAGCTACTGAAAGATGGTCACAAACTCACGGCACTGGTACGAAAAACGAGTAAAATCTCCAGGCTGAGTGGATACGAAATTGATTTTAAAGTCGTTGACTTCCTCGATAAAAATACTCTTAAAGGAATTTTCAGGGGATGTGATGCCGTTATTCACATAGCAGGTACAGTTGCAGGACTCACCGGCAACGATTACATCGTCGGGAACTACATAGTGACAAAAAATCTCGTAGATGAATACATAAGGGAAGGAATCTCAGGCCAGTTTATGTACATATCTTCCCAGGCTGCTGCAGGACCCTCAAAGATAGGAAGACCGAGAAAGGAAAGCGACCCGGAAAATCCCGTCT
This sequence comes from Caldifarciminota bacterium, assembly GCA_026986235.1. Lineage (GTDB taxonomy): Bacteria > Hydrothermota > Hydrothermia > B15-G9 > WFZT01 > WFZT01. The sequence goes on along the minus strand of JALSOY010000106.1, from coordinate 542 downwards.
CCATATACGGTAAGTCCAAACTCTATGCCGAGAACTACATTAAAGAGCACGGTGATCAGGTCAACTTTACCATTCTAAGACCCCCTGCCATTTACGGCCGGGGGGACAAAGCTTTCCTATTTTACCTCAAAACCATAAAGCAACACTTTTTCCCCCATATCGGAAACCTGCAGGAAATCTCTCTCGTACATGTTGACGATGTCGTCCAGGCTGTAAAACTCCTGCTTGCGAATCCAGAAGCAGAAAGGGAAACCTACTTTCTTTCCGATGGTGAAACTTATCACATATATGAACTCGTGGAAATTCTGAAAAGGGCCATTGAAGTTGATAATATCTACACAGTCCACATACCCACGCCAGTTGCCATGGTTTATGCATTTATAAACGAAAAGATCGCCCTGCTCAGGGGAAAACCGAGTATCGTAAACAGGGATAAAATAAAGGAACTCTCACAGGAGGCCTGGACTGTAGATATAACCAGAATCATGTCCCTGGGATACAGACCCACTAAACTTTTCAGCGAAGGCATAAAAGAAACGGTC
>JALSOY010000105.1 GCA_026986235.1 Caldifarciminota bacterium | reverse complement strand
AATTTCCGGGATCCTGGCGTACTGATGGATACTTTAAGAAATATTCCTTGAATGTTCATAGAATCCGGATTTATTCTAAAGTCATGAGCTATTTGAAGGATAAGGTTATAGTGATTGATCCAGGGCACGGTGGGGAAGCCACGGGGGCTATCGGTCCCACAGGGTTAATGGAAAAGGATGTAAACCTCGATGTCGCTCTCCATCTCCGAGATCTTTTAAGGAAGAGCGGGGCAAAGGTGATTCTCACCCGTGATGAGGATTACGACATCCCTCTCGATGAGCGGGTTAAAATTGCTGTAGAAAACAGGGCTGACATTTTTATATCGATCCATCACAACGCAAACTCTGCAGGAGACAGGAGTATAAACAGAACGGAGATTTACTGCAAGTACGAATTTGCATCTCCTTCATTTGATTTTGCGTACATTCTGATGCGAAAATTCAGGGAAAAATTCAATCTCCCTGTTATACCTCCCTTACCTGCAATGTATCGGGTGCTCAAAAACCCAACTCCTGTTGCCGTCCTGGGTGAGGCCTCGTACATCATAAATCCCGAAGAAGAGGAGAGATTAAAAACTGAGGAATACAGAAAGTTGGAAGCTTCGGTTTACTATGAAGCGCTTCTTGAGTATGCAGAGCGTGGATTCCCCTATGTAGAATCGCTGGAGATTGAAAAGAACGGTGTCATACACGCAGTTTTAAGAAGTGATTTTACGATAGATCTTGACACAATTGAACTTATGCTTGATGGAAAAACGCTTGAATTTGATGTTTCCAGGGATTCTGGAGTGCTTACATCGGCCCTGCCTGAAAACATACCCAACGGTGACCACACACTTACGCTGAGTTTCAGGAATGTGAAAGGGAATATATCTCCCAGGGCGGAAAAGACATTCACTGTCAGGAGGCCGGTCTCGTCATTTTCGATAACGACCTTTCCTGAAAAGACAGACGGCCTTGCCCTCGTTACATTCACCTTCTTTGATGCCCTTGGAGTTCCAGTGGCAGAGGGAACGAGGGTTTACATCAAACTTAAAGATGGTCAGATCCTGCATGAGGAGAAGTATGTGGGGAAGAATGGAAAGCTCAGGACCGTTGTTGATCTGAAACATCCTGAGATTTATGTTTACTCTGATAATTTTGAAGGCAGGGGGATGGTAATACTATCGAGAAAGGATGAGATCGTTGTTACACGGGTGGTCAACGAACTCACAGGTGAGCCTGTGGAGGGGGTCAGGGTGGAGTTCAAGGACGGTCAGGTGGAGTTTTCAAACTTTGGGGGGTTTATTTTCCTCAAGAGAGAGAGGCTTCGCAAGTTACCCCTCAGGCTATCAAAAAGGGGATACTACGACAAAAAAGTTCAGAGCTTTAAAGAAGTCATAAATATCAGGCCAAAATTTGGCGGTGTGTTGCTTGATAAAAAAATCGTTATAGATCCGCAGTACGGGGGCTTTGAAAAGGGACTTATAAGGAAGCCATATCACGAGTCCCTTATAAACCTCAAGTTTTCGTACGATCTGAAAAAGATGTTTGAACATGGTGGAGCCGAGGTACTACTTACGAGATATGACGACGAAACGACCATAAATGAGGTGGAGAGAGTGAAATTTATCATGGAAGAAAAGCCGGATCTTCTGATAACAGTTGCACATCACAACCCGTACCTCGTTGATGACGGTGGGGCCTTTCATTATTACCGGGACTTTGAAAGCAAGGAGCTTGCGGAGCTTGCAGTTAAATATCTCGGGGAAGTTCTGGATCTTAAAAGTGTTAAACTTGCCGACTGGTCTTCTTATCTGATGATCCATCCAAAACCCCCGCGAATATATGTTATTCCGAAAAATTTAAAGAAGTTTGACATAAGGAGCCTGACGGACCTAAAAACTGAAGCCCTCGCCGTGTTTCTCGCTGTTCTCGAATTTTTCGGATTTAAAAAATTCAAAATCAGGAAAGGTACTGCAGAAAAAGACGGCAATATTCTTGTTAACCATCCTGTGTCGTCAGCTACAGGTATAAGAACATTTACGGATGAAAATGGAAGGTATGTAATCGCCCTTTTTGAGGGAGAGAAAAATCCCTTTGAAAATGGATGATCTTACCTACTGTGTGAGTCTTTCGCTGGTTAAGGGGGTGGGCCCCGCAAGGTTTAAAATGCTCATCAGGCAATTTGGCTCTCCGATGGAAGTGTTCCGGGCGGATTTTGTTGAATTGCGGAAACTTATCCACGAAAAGATCGTTAACGAGATAAAAAATTTTGACTTTTCTGTGGCGGAAGATATTTTAAGAAAGACAGAAGTAATTGATGCCCGGATAGTGTGTGAAGGTCATGCAGAATATCCTGAAAAGCTCAGACCCTATAACTACTCGCCTCCTGTTATCTGGGTCAAAGGCGACATTTCCGGTTTAAATGGTCTTACTATAGGTGTTGTGGGTACCCGAAGACCCACACCTTACGGAATAAGGATGACCAGGAGAATAGTTGAAGCGCTCGTTGAGGCTGGTTTTACAATAGTGTCCGGTGGGGCGTACGGCATCGACACTGTGGCCCACAGGACGGCAATTGATTCTGGTGGCAAAACGGTAGCCATTCTTGGTTCAGGTCTCGATGTTCCGTATCCCTGGCGTAACAGACGACTTTTCGATGAAATAACCGGCTTGATCAGTGAGTATCCACCCGGGACAGGTCCCAATGCCGAAAATTTTCCAAGGAGAAACAGGATTATTAGTGCTCTTTCGGACGCCATAGTGGTAATTGAGGCTGGCAAAAGTTCAGGTGCATTACTTACAGCAAGGTGGGCCCTTGATCAGGGGAAAGAAATTTTTGCCCTACCCGGCCCTGTTGATTCAGATAAATCTCAAGGTACCAACAGACTCATAAGAGAAGGCGCAAAAATCGTAACTGAGATAGACGACATACTCGAAGAATTTGGCCTGCACTATGAAAAATCCCGTAAAGTGGACCTCGGAGAAAAAGAAAAGAGGGTCTATGACAGACTCGGTGGTGAACCGGTTCATATTGATAAGTTACTGAAAGAACTCGACATGGATGTAACCGAACTTCTCGGAATCCTTTTAAATCTTGAACTCAAAGGTCTTGTACAGCAGATTCCGGGTAAGTATTTTGTAAAACTATGAAAAGGGTGGTTCTTATAGGCTCTGTCGTGATTGACACCATTAAAACTTTTCATGGAGAAAGGATTGTCTCACCCGGGGGCATAACCTACAGTCTTGTGGGACTCGCGAAACTCCTTCCTGACTATGAGATTCTTCCGGTTTTCCACATAGGAGAAGCCGATGTAAAATATTTTGAAGATCTTGTCAGGACATTTCCGAACATATCCCTTGAGGGTATGAGGGTCGTGAAGGAGTCCAACAGAAATTTTCTTAAGTACACCACGCCCGAAAAGAGAATGGAATTTTTTGAGCAGAATACACCGGGTATAGAATTCGAGGATGTATATCCTTTCCTGAAAGCCAGAGCTGTTTA
>JALSOY010000104.1 GCA_026986235.1 Caldifarciminota bacterium | reverse complement strand
TTTCCCGGTCCAAATCCGTTTTCCCCATATCTTGAGATGTACCAGGTACTGTCGGGGGCGAAACTGGGTACCTCTCCAGGCATGTCGATCCCTGTTTTTCCACCGATGTTAAACTCCTGTAACAGTTTCAGAAATCTGCCAAATCCGATTTTCAGGCCGAGCTGGTAGAAGTACACATCGCAGGACTTCTGTATGGCGTGTGGCAGGTCGAGGGAGCCGTGTCCGGATTTAAACCAGCAACCCCATGTTCTCCTTCCAAACCTATAATATCCGGGGCAGGAAAAAACGGTTTTCCCGGTCACGGCACCCACATACTGGGCGAACAGTGCCGATACGGGTTTGAAAGTTGATCCAGGTGGATAGAGTCCTGAAATGGCCCTGTTCAGGAGCGGTCTTGTTTCGTCATTTACCAGCTTTTTCCATAGTTTGAGGGGGACTCCTCCAGAAAGCTTATTGGCATCAAAATAAGGTTTCGAATAGAGGGCGAGAACTTCTCCTGTTTTGACATTCAAGACCACCACTGCGCCCATTTTGTAATCTTTCATGAGGGTATCAATAAAGAGCTGCAGGGGAGCGTCAATGGTAAGATATAAGTCCTTCCCATTTATCGGTTTGACAGGGGGTACCGGATCCTCTTTGATGAGGTGGCCTGTAACATCAACCATAAAAAAGCGTGTCCCGAATTTTCCACGGAGTATGCTGTTGTAAAACTTCTCTACACCACGCTTCCCGATTGTCTCGCCGGGTTTTAGCGTGGAGTCACGCCTGATTTCTTCAGGTGTAACTTCTCCTGTATAGCCCAGGATATGTGAGAGTGGTCCTGAGAAGTGGTAATATCTTTCAGGCACCGTACCGATAACAAAGTAAGGGAACCTGTCTCTCTGTTCCTCCAGTTTCACTATGTCGTGCAGAGAGAGGTCTCTTAATACAGGATAAGCGATGAGCTTCCGGTACACGCTATCCAGATTGGTCTTCGGACCGATAATGTCAAGGAGATTTTTAAGTTCGTTTTTCTTTAGTCCTTCCTTGAGGATAAATACGGCAAAGCCGGGCTTCCAGTCGGCAAGAACGATGCCGTTGCGATCGAGAATGCGTCCCCTTTTGTACGGTATCCTGATGGCTTTGAGAAAATTTTTCTGGGCCATGCTGAGATACTTCTCATGACCGGTAATCTGAATGTAGTAGAGTCTCGCCAGGAGAATTGCGAAGATTGAGAGAGTTACTGACACAAAGATCCAGATCCTCAGCTTTTCCGTACCCATAGCTCCACAAGTGTTGTAAACAGGATGGTCAGAACTATTGCGCGAAGGTAATCTATGGATATGCCAAGTTGATTGGCATACAGGTAAGCCACATAGTAAAGCACGATTGAGGTGGAAAAGAAGGCGATTCTGGGAAGGAGTAAACTTTCATTTACGAATGTTCTGTATATCACTGCCCCTGTTCCTGCAAGTGTAAAAAGTAGCGGCGAAATCCATGGGATATCAATGTACAGGCCGTCTCTCAGGATGCCGGAGACGAGTGCAACCGGTCCCACATACTTTGCATCAATGTGGAAGATCAGGGGAAGGAGAAATATCAAAACGGGGTCGGGGAGCCATATAAATGTAACCTTTGCCCTTATGGCAGAGGATACAAGCAGGAGTATGAGCAAAGAAAATGACTTTTTGTTCATCTCAGGATACCAAAAAGCCCTGTGGCAGAGAAATCCCAGAAGGGTTTTACGAATATCCTGTAAAAAAAGTCGCTCGAAGAATCAACTTTTTCAATCACGCCCACAGGTATTCCACCACGGATGATGCCAATTCCAGAAGTCAGGAGTGTGTCACCGGGTTTAACATCAGCCCACAATGGGATGTAAAGTACTTCAGGGTGTATGCCCCCGGCCAGCACGCCCAGGACGCCGGTGCGTCTGTCAGTTATCCCGACACGGAAGTTTTCGTTGTAAAGGGTCATCACGAAGGATAGTCTGTCGGTTGTATAATAGACTTTCCCAACAAGACTGCCACGATAAACAACGGGCTGACCGTACCTCACACCGTTGTCCCTTCCTCTGTCCAGTGTGATTTTCTGAACCTGACCGAAAGGGTCAAAGTAAAGTGCCCTTGCAATGATTACCGTTGAATCGAGTCCGGACTTCCATAAGTCGAAAATCTCCCTCCTATTCTTCTCCTCGATGTTCTCCATGGTGATGAGGAGTAATTCGTTGAGTTTTGAGTATTCTCTATGGAAGTAGAAGATTTCCTCCACATACTTTTCGGCTTTGAGCACGGGAATGTAAACTGAGTCAGCGAGCAGGGTGTGAATAAATACCTTCACCGGCTTAAAAAAGAATATAAGGGAGATAAGAGGGAAGAGGAGCTGTTTTTTTGACATTAAAGGGAGATCAGCTTCTGTGGTTTTAGAAGTACTTTCTCGTATTTTTCGAGATTTTCGAGGATTCTGCCGGCGCCGAGTGCAACGCAGTCCAGGGGATTTTCCACTGTTTTGACATACAGGTTCGTCTCCTCCCTGATGAGTTCGTCAAGTCCCTTTATCAGTGATCCTCCACCTGTCAGGTATATGCCCCTATCGATTATGTCGGAAACAAGTTCAGGTGGTGTTTTTTCAAGGGCGTTTTTTATTGCGTCGATTATCTGATTCACCGGTCCTTTCAGTGCTTCTCGTATCTCAGAGGATGAAATTTCAATCGTTTTGGGGTTACCTGAAACGAGGTCTCTTCCTTTAACCTCCATCTTCTGTTCTTCAATCAGCGGGAAGACATTACCGATCTCCTTTTTCACATTTTCTGCAGTCTGTTCACCGATAATAACGCGGTATTTTTCCCGGACATAGTTAATGATGGCCTCGTCCATTTCGTCTCCTGCCACGCGTATCGATGTATTTGTGACTATTCCGGAGAGTGCTATGACGGCAATTTCCGTGGTTCCACCTCCTATGTCAACAATCATGTTTCCCGTGGGCTCGTCTATGGGAAGACCTATACCCACTGCTGCGGCCACCGGCTCCGAGACGAGGAGGACCTCGCGTGCACCTGCATTTTCGGCAGAGTCTTTAACTGCCCTCCTTTCAACTTCTGTGATACCCGATGGAACGGCTATCAGTACCTTTGGCCTTATTATCAGGTTCTTCTTCAGCACGCGGGTAAGCATGGTGTAGAGCATTTCCTGTACGAGCTCGAAGTCTGCTATAACACCATCCTTCATGGGCCTTTTGGCGAGGATGTTCCCCGGTGTCTTTCCCAGCATTCTCTTCGCCTCTTCACCTATGGCAAGAGCCTTGCCTGTGGTCTTATCCACTGCGACTACCGAAGGCTCTCGCAGTACGATACCCCTACCCTTTACATAAATCAGGGTGTGAGCTGTGCCAAGATCAACGGCAACTTCACTGCCCCAGCCACGAAACAGTCTGGAGAATATTCCGTTCATTTTTTTAACTCCTCTTTGAGTTTGTAGATTAATTCTAATGCTTCACGGGGTGAAAGCGAATCTGGATCCACCCCTTTGAGAATTTCAACCAGTCGGTTCTCCTTCTCCGGCTCCTCCCGTCTGAAGATGTCGAGCTGGAGAGTCTCCTCCCTTGCCTTTACTTTGAGTGATTTCCTGCCCTTTTCAAGATCCTTCAGTATCTCCTTTGCACGCCTTATTACAGGGGCAGGAATACCCGCGAGTTTTGCAACATGTATGCCGTAACTCCTGTCGGATTCACCGGGTATCAGTTTTCTCAGGAACACTATTTCATCTCCCCACTCTTTTACTGCTATGGTGAAGTTACGGACACCTTTCAGGGTTCTCCCGAGGATGGAGAGTTCATGATAATGGGTTGCAAAAAGGGTTTTTGCTCCCACGAAGTCTGCAAGGTACTCCACCACTGCCCAGGCGATTGCAAGTCCATCGAATGTGGAAGTTCCCCTTCCCACCTCGTCGAGGATGATCAGGCTTCTTGTGGTAGCGTTGTGCAGGATCTGGGCAGTTTCAATCATCTCTGCCATAAATGTTGAGATCCCCCGAGCGAGGTCGTCTGATGCACCGATCCTTGAGAAGATTCTATCCACGAGCCCTATTTTCGCACCTGAAGCAGGGACAAAGGAGCCTATGTGTGCCATAATCGTTATTATGGCAACCTGTCTGAGATATGTTGACTTTCCTGACATGTTTGGACCGGTTATGATGAATATTCTGTTGTCCTGCAGGTCCATAAATGTATCGTTGGGCACAAAGGATTCGTCTCTGAGAGTCGCCTCCACAACAGGGTGCCGTCCGTCCTTTATCTCAATTCTTCCGTCTTCTCTGATCTCCGGCATCACATACTTCCTTTTTATTGCCACCTCTGCAAGGGATGCGAGAAGGTCGATCTCCGCGATTTTCTCTGCAATCCTCTTTATCTCGTAAGATTTTTCGAGTATCCTGTCCCTGAGGCTGCGAACTATCTCGTTTTCCAGTCTTATTGCCCTCTCCTCGGCACCAAGAATCCTGTCTTCAAGTTCCTTGAGTTCCTGCGTAATAAATCTCTCGGAGTTGGTTAATGTTTGCTTCCGTATGTAATCTTCAGGTACCAGGTGAAGGTTGGATTTCGTGACTTCAATGTAATAGCCGAATACCGAGTTGTATCCGATTTTGAGGTTGTTAATACCCGTCCTTTCTCTCTCCCGTCTTTCCAGTTCGAGGAGCCTGTCTTTACCGTGGCGACTGATGTCCCTGAGTTCGTCCAGTTCAGGATTAACGCCGTCTCTTACCACACCACCCAGGTTGAAGTTTATCGGAGGATCATCAACTATGGTGTCCAGAATCTCTCTTTCAATTCCCTGTATATCCGGGAAGGTCACGAGCTCCTGCCATTCCTCATACTGTCCAAGAAGTTCAGTTAGTTTTGGAATTGAGGCGAGGGAACTGGCAAAACGAACAAGTTCACGGGGATTCGTCTTGTTGGCGGAGATTCTACCGAGCTGTCTTTCTATGTCCGTTATGTCGGAAAGGGTGTTCTGAAGCTCCCTGAGTAGTCCCTGATTCATCACCAGGTGATTCACCCGCGTGAGTCTTACGAGTATGCTCTCCTTGCTAAGGAAAGGAGAGAGGAGGGATTCTTTAAGTCTCCGTGATCCCATGGGTGTCCTGCATCTGTCGAGGATGTCAAAGAGGGTGAGTCCTTCGGATTCCGGCCGAATTTTTTCAACGAGCTCCAGATTCTTTATGGTCTGGGGATCGATGTACATGAAGTTTGAGAGTCTGAGTTTTTTTATACCCCTTATGTGTTCGAGCATTCCGGGTTTTTTCTCTGTAAGATAGTTAATGAGTGCCCCTGCTGCCCGGATGGCCAGGTCTTCTTTTTCGAGTTCAAAGGCATCCAGTCTGGATATACCGAAAAATTCTCTGATGGTTTCTTCACTTCTGTAAAGGTCAAATTCGTAAGGGTCTCTCGGTGTCAATCTTTCCAGCGGTAGCTCGTTTCCCTCTTCAACGAGCACTTCAGAGGCTCCAATCCTTTCAATTTCCGTCAGGGCTCTTTCGAGTGAGTCCTGAAAGACGAAGAAGTCTCCCGTTGTAATGTCGCAGTATGCTACCCCGGCCTTCTGATCATCTTTACAGATTGCGGCAATGTAGTTATGAGATTTGTCCTCAAGGAGGGTGGGCGAAAAGACGGTTCCGGGGGTTATAATTTCAACGACCCTGCGCTCCATGAGTCCTGAGCTATTTTCTCCCACCTGTTCACATATAGCGACCCTGTAGCCCTTCTTCAGAAGTTTTGAAATGTAGCCGTCGGCTGCCTTGACAGGAATTCCTGCGAGGGGTACCCTGATACCCTTCCCCATAGGTTTGGATGTAAGTGCAATACCGAGTATCTTTGAGGCGATCCTGGCGTCATCGTAGAAAAATTCGTAGAAATCACCCATTCTGAAGAGCAGAAGTTCGTCCTTATGCTCCTCTTTTATTCTCTTATACTGCTTTAAAATGGGTGTGGTTGACATGGACCGGCTTACAATCTCACAACTCTTCTGAGCGTAAGGTCGTAAATTAAGTATATACCAAGAATTATCAGAATGTAAGCGGTGATTTTTATCCCGGAGACGATCCCCCTGTTCACCCTCTCGGTGATAACGAGAACATAGGTATCAGAGGGAACATTCAGTTTTCTTACCACCCTTTTGTAGCGGGGGATTTTCTTCAGGTATGTGTAATAACCTTCGTAAGTGTCCTTCCATCCAAGGTTTCCCCCGGGAATACTGCCGTTGACATCAACCACGAGGAGGTTGTCAAATTCACGCACTCTGTAAAAGGTAAGTTTGAATATGAAAAGAACCCTGTAGGATGTATGGTCGTTTTCAACCGGTGTCAGTTCGGCGGACACCATCTTACCCACATAGTGTTCATTGGGGAAAAACATTCTGCTTATGTGGTCCTGCGTTTTGATGACGGAGGAAACTTTGAGGAAGTAAATTCCCAGGTAAATTATGGCAATTGCCAGGAGGACCTTAAAGATCTTTATCCACACTTTTTCATTCTCCCCTGGATTCAGCTTCGACTATAACGAGGGGAACATCTGCGTCAATCTGATCTCCGGGTGAGGCCTTTACTTCTTTGACGATGCCATCGAAGTCAGCAGTAAATTCGTTCTCCATTTTCATTGACTCAACTATTATGAGGCCCTGACCTTCTTTTACCCGGTCGCCGGGCCTGACCAGGACCTTTACTACCTTACCGGGCATGGGCGAGGTTACATATTGAACACCTTCTTCTTTTTTAACCGCACCTGAGGCACTGTATTCCTCTGACTTTTCCTCGAGGATGTACCCCCTCTTTCCCGTCCAGACATAAAACTTTCCCCTTTCTCCGGCAACATATACGGTTTCTTTTCTCCCTTCAAATTCGACCAGAAATACATGTTCCTGTACCTTCCTGTAACTGAACTTCACCCTTTTACCATTAACGGTGATTATCCTTATGTTTCCCTCTGAGTCGGATGTTACCCTGTACTCTTCCTTTCCATATACATAGGTTGTTTCCTTCATTTTACGATCCTCCAGTTCCCCACCGTAAGCCAGGGATCAGAGATCCTTTTCTTTCGTCCGTCCTGTGAAACGCTAACAGGTGAGGATGATTCCTGAAAGGCTTCAACTGCCATGAATACATGGAGGGGAACACCCGTCTCTGGCTTCCAGTTCTGCATGTGATCCGGAATGAATGTGGTAAATGTATTGCCTTTAACGAACTCCGGGTGTTCGAGAATGTCGATGAGATACGGGATATTGGTTTTTATGCCCAGCACGACATAATTTTTCAGGGCCTCGATCATCCTTCTGCGGGCTTCTTCCCTGTCCCTTCCCCATACGATGAGCTTGGAGAGTATGGGATCGTAGTAAGGTGGGACCTCGAAGCCCGAGTAAATACCTGTATCCACACGGATACCCGGTCCCGAAGGCTCACTTACGAAGATGATTTTACCGGGTGAAGGCATGAAATCCTTTTCCGGATCCTCGGCGTAGATTCTGCATTCGATGGCGTGACCGTGCTGCCTTAAATCTTCCTGCTTAAAAGAGATGGGATTTCCTTCCGCGATATTGATCTGCTCCTTCACCAGGTCCCTGCATGTGACCATTTCGGTTATAGGATGCTCCACCTGTATTCTGGTATTGACCTCAAGGAAGTAGAAGTTCCCGTACTTATCGAAGAGGAATTCAACAGTTCCTGCACTTTCGTAACCCACCGTTTTGGCCACTCTGATGGCGGTTTCTCCCATTTCCATTCTTTTTTCATGGGTGAGAGCGGTTGAAGGTGTTTCCTCTATAATCTTCTGATGCCGTCTCTGTATGGAGCATTCCCTTTCAAAGAGATGGACATAGTTTCCGTGCCTGTCACCGAGGATTTGTATTTCTATGTGACGGGGGTTCTCTATGTATTTTTCAATGTAAACTGATTCATCTCCGAAGGCGGACTTTGCCTCCCTCTGTGCAGCCTGGATGGCACTTTCAAGTTTGTCGGGGGAATAGACGATTCTCATACCCTTACCGCCACCTCCTGCTGCGGCCTTTATCATCACTGGATATCCGATCTTTTCTGCCTCTTTTTTGTACTCCTCCATGGATAATCCTGTGGCGAGCATACCGGGAATCAGGGGAACACCGGCATCAACGAGCTTCTGGCGGGATTCCACTTTGTTACCCAGGAGTCTTATGGTTTCAGGTCTCGGGCCGATGAATATCAGGCCTGCGTCGATGACCGCCTGTGCGAATTCTGGATTTTCTGCAAGGAATCCGTATCCTGGATGAATGGCGTCCACATCGCGTTTCCTGGCCACATCTATGATTTTCTCAATGTCAAGATAACTTTTGAGCGGTTCCGGAGGCCCAATGTACTCAACTTCGTCTGCAAGGATCACATGGAGGGCATCCCTGTCTGCATCAGAATAGACGGCAACTGATGTGATACCGAGTTCTTTTAAGGCCTTTATAATCCTTACTGCAATTTCCCCTCTATTTGCAACGAGAACTTTCTTTATTCTTGCCATCCGGGCCTCCTTTTTTCAAAAAATGCGTTCATGCCTTCCTGACCCTCTTCGGAAACCCTGATTTTTGCTATGACCTCTGATGTGTACCTCAGGGCTCCATCAAGGGGCATCTCGTAAATGTTTCTTACAAGTTCCTTACACACTTTCTGGGCATTGGGAGATGCTTTTTTGAGTTCCCGTATCAACTCCTCACCCCGTCTGTATATGTCATCTGAAATTTCGTTTAAAAGTCCATATTTCAGGGCCTCTTCTGCAGTTATTCTCCTGCCAGTGAGGCAGAGTTCTTTCAGGTTTCTCTCACCCATCCTTTTGAGGAGATAGGGTGAGATCACTGCGGGAACCAGCCCGAGGGTCACTTCTGTCAGTCCAAACTTTGCGTTTTTTACTGAAATGGCAAAGTCAGTGGCTGCAATGAGACCCACGCCTCCGCCGAAGGCATGACCGTTTACGAGGGCTATAGTGGGAGCTGGAAATGTGTATATCTCGTAAAGGAGATGGCCAAGTTCAAGGGAGTCTCTGTAATTCTCTTCGTAAGAAAAATCCTTCATCCTCTTCATCCAGTTGAGGTCAGCACCTGCAGAGAAGGATTTCCCCTCGCCTGTAAGAACGAGAACACGGGGACTTTGCTCCCTTGCAATCTTCAGGGCCTGACGGAGTTCACCTATCATCTGATCGTTGAATGCGTTGTGAATTTCCGGCCTGTTTAAAGTGACCCAGAAAACTCCGTTCCTGACCTCGTATTTAATGGTTTCCATCTCGCTTATTTTAAATTCCCCACATACAATTTTCAACCATGCCACACTTTTCCGAAACTCCTGAGTAATTTAAATTGAGTCCGGATGAAGATTGAAAATTCAAGCGGAATACATCCCCCTGTCCCCCTCCTAAAGGAGGGGGGATTTTTCGAACACCCTCGAGTGGGGGTTTGACATTGGAAAGTTGCGAATTTATAATGGTTTATGATGATAAAAGCGGTAGTTTTTGACCTCGATAATACCCTTGTGGATTTTATGAGGATGAAGGAAGAGGCGGTGAACTCCGCCATTGAGGCGATGATTGACGCAGGGCTGAACATGACAAAGGAGGAGGCGTACAGAAAGATCTTCGAGATCTACGACCGGGAAGGTATAGAGGACCAGCAGGTTTTCAACAAGTTTCTCCTGGAGAACTTTGGACACATAGACTACAGGATTCTTGCAGCCGGTATAGTGGGATACCGGAGGGCAAAAGAGGCTGCACTCGTTCTCTACCCCCATGTTCAGTACACACTCATGCAACTATTAAGAAGGGGCCTGAGGCTTGCCGTGGTTTCCGACGCGCCAAGACTTCAGGCCTGGACGAGACTCGCGCAGGTCGGTCTCCACCACTTCTTTGAGGTCGTCGTGGCATTTGAAGATACGGGGGAGAGAAAACCCTCACCAAAACCCTTCAGGTTTGTTCTCGATCAGATGGGTCTCGAACCCCGTGAAACGGTCATGGTGGGCGATTGGGCAGAAAGGGACATAACAGGAGCCGCCAAGATCGGCATGATAACAGTTTTCGCCCGGTACGGCGACACATTTGGAACTCTTAACTCTGGAGCCGATTACGATATTGACGATATCATTGAACTCCTGAAAATCGTTGATAATCTCAACCAGAATACAGGAAAATAAAGTCCCTGCTGTCAATCCCTTGTAAGAGGTGAAATTTGAAGGTATCGGAAATCGTTAAAAAATTTGGTGGAACCCTTTTAGGGGAAGATGTGGATGTAAAAAGAGTATCACCGCCGGAGTCTGCGACGCCGGATTCGCTCATCTTTATCTTCGAGCCAGGGAGAGTGAAAAACATCCCGGAAAAGGGAGCCGGAGCAGCAGTATGCAGAGAAAAACCCGACAGAGATGTTGCCCGTGCACTTATCATCGTTTCAGATCCCAGAAGATACATGGTTGATGTCCTCGGTCTGTTTGTCAGGGAAACTCAAATCAGTTCCGGTATTTCAGGAGAGGCTCATATCTCAGAAACAGCCAGAATGGGTAAAAATGTAACCGTGGGAATGTGGTCCTTTGTTGGATCAGGCACGGTGATCGGTGACAACTCGGTGATCTTCCCCCATGTCTTTATCGGGGACAATGTCAGAATAGGTTCTGATGTCAGAATTTACCCATTCGTTTACATAGGGAATGACACCGTTATAGGAAACCGGGTGGTCATCCACTCAGGGACGAAGATTGGAACCGATGGCTTTGGATTCTTAAAGACTCCAGATGGTTACATCAAAATACCGCAGGTGGGAAGGGTGGTTATAGAGGACGATGTGGAGATAGGTGCAAATTGCACCATCGACAGGGCAACCATTGGGGAAACGAGAATCGGAAGGGGTGTAAAACTGGATAACCTCATCCAGATTGGACACAATGTTACCGTTGGAGAGCACACGGTGATGGCTGCTCAAACGGGTATTGCCGGCAGTACGAGGATCGGCAAATGGGTGATGATGGGCGGTCAGGTGGGAGTTGCAGATCACATAGAGGTTGGAGACAGAGCCATAATTATGGCAAAATCCGGAGTTTCCAAATCGGTTCCACAAAGAAAAATCTACGAAGGTTACATGGCAAGGGAAAGGAGGCATTACCTAAGGACAAGATCCCTGCTTGATAGATTACCAGAATTCGTCGAGAGACTCAAAAGACTCGAAAAGGAAGTTTTTGGTGATGAAACAGAAAACTCTAAAAAGTGAAATCTTTTTTGAAGGTACTGGACTACACTCAGGTGAGAAAACAAAAGTCATCATTAAGCCCGCACCTGAGGATTACGGTATAAAGTTTATCGTTGACGGCGTTGAAATACCTGCCCGTGTGGATTTTGTCTCCAGTGTCACGAGGGGAACTGACCTGACGAAAGACGGGAAGACGGTGAGAACCGTTGAGCACCTGTTATCCGCTCTCGCTGGGATGCAGGTATATAATGCAGTAATAGAAGTTGAGGGTCCGGAGGTACCGGCTCTTGATGGGTCTGCCCTGCCGTTTGCCCGGGCGATAGAGAAAACGGGGCTCACTGAGCAGGGTAAAGAAGCCCGGATATGGAGACTTTCCAGGTCGTGTTTTAGAACCTACAGAGGTGCAAGGATAGCCGCTCATCCCGATGACAGGCTCAGGATAAGCTTTGCCGTTGATTATCAGGATGATGTCATAGGAAGGCAGTTCCTCGGCCTTGAAGTGACTCCTGAAACCTACATCAAGGAGATTGCCCCGGCAAAGACCTATGTTTACGAAAGGGATGTTGAGGAACTTCTGAAAATGGGATACTCTCGTGGGGGATCACTTGAAAACGCCATCGTGTTTACCGATGAAGGTATAAAAAATCCGGAAATTATGTCCTTCCGTGACGAGCCTGTGAGACACAAGATTCTTGACCTGCTCGGCGACCTCGCTCTCCTCGGCACGGGCTACCTTCAGTTTTTCGTATTTGCAGAAAGAACCGGTCATAAGCATCACATTGAGTTTATAAAGGAGCTGAAAAGCTGCGTAGTGTATGGCAGGGAACTCAATATTGACGAAATTTTAAAGTACATTCCACACAGGTACCCTTTTCTCCTCATCGACAGGGTCGTATCCCTTGAGGATGAGAGGGTCATTGCAGTAAAAAATGTGACATACAACGAACCTTTCTTCGTCGGTCACTTCCCCGTTGAGCCAGTGATGCCCGGTGTCTTAATTGTAGAGGCAATAGCGCAGGCGGGCGGTTTTTTGCTTCTGACTCACATTGAAAATCGTGAAGACAGGCTCGTTTTCTTCGCCGGAATTGACGGTGCACGGTTCAGGAGGCCTGTGAAACCCGGGGACAGGCTCGAAATTGAGGCCATATTGATCCGTAAGCGTGGCAGCATGGTGAAATTTAAAGGTTTTGCACGGGTTGACGGTCAAATTGTCGCCGAGGCCGAATTGATGGCCAGCATCGTGGAGAGGAAAAGATGATACACGAGACCGCTATCGTGGATAAAAGGGCAGAAATAGATCCATCTGTTGAAATTGGCCCCTATGCAATCATCGGTCCCGATGTGAAGATTGGAAAAGGTACGAAGATCGGATCATCTGTGAGAATTGAAGGTAGAACTACAATTGGAGAGAATAACCGCATATACCACGGTGCTGTGATAGGACTTGAACCCCAGGATTATGCCTTCAAAGGCGAGGAATCTGGTGTGATTATAGGAGACAACAACATAATCAGGGAATATGCCTCTATCCACAGGGCAACAGGTGAGGGGAACTACACGGTGGTGGGAGACAATAACTTTATCATGGCCTATGCGCATATAGCACACAACTGTAAGATCGGATCCAACATAATCATAGTTAATGCGGCCCAGCTTGCCGGGCATGTGGAGGTGGAAGATTACGCTTATATTTCAGGCCTCGTGGGCGTCCACCAGTTCGTGAGAATCGGACGATATTCCCTCATCGGTGCGAATTCCAAATTGGTTCAGGACTTACCGCCTTTCGTCATTGCACAGGGGGTTTCGGCAAGGGCAACCGGGATAAACATCGTGGGCCTCAAAAGGAAGGGCTTCGATTACTCCAGGATCCGCATTATCAAGGAGATTTACAGGATATTTTTCAGGTCAAATCTGAACACCGGTGAGGCCATTGAAAAGATCCTCGAAGAGTTTAAAGACAGTCCTGACGCCCTGGAGTTCGTGGAATTTGTTAAAAAATCCCGGAGAGGAGTTTTAAAAAAGAGCGATGAGTAAAGTTCTGCATGTGGGTGTCGTGGGTGTGGGTCACCTCGGTTTCCAGCATGCGAGGATCTTTCACCAGCTTGAGAACTCCAGACTCGTTGGAGTCTTTGACATTGATTTTGAAAGGGCAGAGTTCGTGGCAAAGAAATGGGGAACGAGGGCTTACAGGTCACTCGAGCAACTCCTGAAAGATGTGGAAGCCATAAGCTGCGTGGTCCCCACGAGTTCTCATTACGAGGTGGGGAAGGAGATAATATCCCGCGGTCTGCA